>JAENXA010000086.1 GCA_016649735.1 Prolixibacteraceae bacterium
AAGTTGGCATGCAAATTCAAAAAGGAGAATTCAAACGAGAAGGCTCCGTAGAATATACTCACGCCGGAAGTACCGGGAATCTTTGCCTGATGGAAATTAGTAAGAGTTTCGATAATAATATAAAGGAATTTCATTTCGAAAAAGTTGATAACGCCATAGAAAAGCTTCTGAAGAAATAAAAAAATGATTTAAGCTGCTGTTTTTCTTGATTTTCATAGTTTTATTAAACTTGCAAAAGTTCAGTAAGTAAAAATTTTATTAACTTTCAAAAAAACACCATGTATCAATTTAAAAAGACATATATCAAGCCACACATGAACATGATGGATCTGATTTCCGAAAATCCGTTTTTACTGATAATGCTGGATCATTTTGGTCTGGATATGGCTTTTAGAGAAAAGGATATCTCAATGATATGCAAGGAAAATCACATCGGGCCGGAAATCTTCCTTTTAATTGCGAATCTTTATAATGGTTTTTCCCATCTGACATTACCAGACTAACAAAAAAAGATGCTCTGATAATTATTTCTTTTTTACATAACAGCCACCAGTTTTATCTTAATGAAAAAATTCCTGAGATACAGAATTTATTTGATGAGATAACAGAACAAGAAAAACATAGGGAAGTCTGCATTGCAAAACAATTTTTCAGTGAATATAAGGAAGATATAAAAATTCATCTTGCTTATGAAGATAATATAGCTTTCCCTTATTTTTATACACTAATAAAAGAAGAATCCCATGAAGGGAAAAGAAAATTTTCTGTAAAGGAATACCTGAGTATAATATCAATGTAGTAATTATGAATCCTTCTTTTATTAAAAACAACAATAAATTTAATGTTGAAAGGGTACTTTTGGGAAATATCGCAGAAATAATACTAATTCCAATAATTATAGACAAAGAGGGGATAGCGATTCTGGGTTAAGAGTCGTTTTTTTAATCATATATTAAATATCTGGTAAAATTATTTTTGTTTTTTCTGATATAGAATTATTTAAATCTCACGCAAATTATTTGGATAATCATTCGATATGTTAACATTTAAAAAGAATAATATTTTACATAAAATAGATTAAAGGAAGGTTATTAAATATCTTCAACACCTTTGTTTCTTATTAATTTCTGTATTTTTCTACTACTTTTGCGGTCAAATAAGTATTCTCTATTAGAAAACAGATATTATATATGGAATTATCAAATGATTACGAATAAAGCGTGAATTATATTTAATATAAAATTTTATAGCTAAAAATTTAAAATGGGATTAATTAATCTTTTCACTCATGAGGGAATTGCCTCTACATTACTCTATATAAGTATGATAGGGATAACAGGACTGTTACTTGGAAAAATAAAAATTTTTAAAATTAAACTGGGTATTGCCGGAGTTTTATTTGCAGGTCTAATAGTAGGGCATCTGGGTGCTTGCTATAATCCTGAAGTTATAAAATTCATAAAAGAATTTGGATTAATCCTTTTTATTTATTCAATAGGACTGGAAGTTGGTCCCCGTTTTTTACCCTCTCTTAAGCATAACGGACTAACAATGAACATATTGACTATGGGTATTGTCCTGCTTGGTTTTGGCATTGCAGTTATCTTTAAATATATATTCAATCTTTCATCACCTGTCATTTCGGGTATTATGTGCGGAGCTGTAACTAATACCCCGGGACTGGGAGCTGCCCAGCAGGCAATTTCTGAACAGATGACAAATGCAGGTGATATGTCTCAGATAGCAGGTATGGCTTATGCCGTTGCATATCCGTTTGGTGTAATCGGAATAATTGCTGCAATGATATCGATTAAATTCATTTTTCATATTTCAGTAAAAGATGAAAAAGAAAATTATAAAAGAGAAATATCGGGTCTTTCAGGAGAACCGGAAGCAATAAATATGAAAGTACTTAATGGTGCCCTTTTAGGGAAAGATATAGCTTTTATGCGTAAATCACTTAAAGGAGAATTCGCCTTGTCACGGTTATGGCGTAACGGGGAATCTATTATACCTGAAGAAAACGAAATCATAAAAGAAGGAGACAAATTGTTTGGCGTTTCAACAAAGAATAATTTTTCGGAACTGGAAATAAAGGTAGGCCCTATTGCAAAAACCCTTAATCTAAACTTTTCAGGAAATATAGCAATGAAACATGTGGTCTTTACCAATAAAAAAATGGCCGGAAAAACTATAGGCCAGATTGGTATAGGCCGTCGTTTTCCTGCAAACATAACCAGAATTTACAGAAACGGAACGGAAATAATGGCGGCAGAAGAAGATAGCGTTGAATTTGGAGATACTCTTCGTATAGTAGGAGAAAAAAAAGTTCTTAATGAAGTCGCCGCTCTTTTGGGTAATTCAATGGAAGAACTTTCCCATCCCAATATCATTCCTGTTTTTATAGGAATTTTTGCAGGGATACTTTTAGGAAGCATTCCCCTGGCTATTCCAGGATTACCTGCACCTGCGAAACTTGGTCTGGCAGGTGGTCCTCTTGTAATTGCTCTTTTTCTGGGATATAAAGGGAGAATAGGAAAATTTAATTTCTATATAACTCCGGGAGCCAATTTATTTATTAGACAGCTTGGAATTGTATTATTTCTCGGCTGTGTAGGACTATCATCAGGAGGAAAATTTGTGGAGACAATTTCAAACGGAGGTTATGTATGGATGATGTACGGAGCTGCGATTACATTCTTTCCCCTTTTAATAATAGGGATTTTAGCACGCCTTATGAAATTCAATTATCTGTCAATATGCGGAATGATAGCAGGTTCAATGACTGACCCTCCCGCTCTGGAATTTGCAAATTCTATTTCTCCGGTACAGGCTCAGTCTACAGCATATGCGACAGTCTATCCTTTAACAATGTTTTTACGTATTCTTCTGGCACAGGCACTTGTTTTAATGTTCCTGTAAAACAAATAAAATCACAGCATATACAATAAATTAATACCTCATCCAGCGTAATGTAATCTCCAACCCTGCCTGTCATCTTCTCGGCATCAGTATTTACCGGTAGAGTTTTCTTTCCGGGTCTCCAGCCTGCAGGACATACAAAAGTAAAATCAGCCGGATAAAAACATATCACTGTCCATTTATCCTTATAATCCTTACTTGAAACTGTTTTAAAATGACCTGTTTTCGCATGACATAATTTAATGAATTTTAAATTGTTATTTATTTTGTTCTAATTCCTCATTTTTAGAAATAAATTTCCCATTTATATTCAAGGTAACACTTTCAACAGAAAAATTATTTATTTTATTTTTTTCAAAAAAATCACCTTATAAAATTTTGTGTAGTAAAAAAAAAGGTTAATTTTCAGTAAATTAGTTTTGTTTTTTCTCTTTCATTTCATCATTATAGATATTTTTACCAAATTTTAATTAAAGTATAAATCTGAAAAAGAATGTTTTAAATCGCAGATCAAAAGAAAAGAACAAAAAAATTTAACGTTAAAGCGAATTACAGACCATTTCCTATTATGAAGAAAAAAAAATTAATTTATAAAATACTAAACTTTTCGTCAGAGAGAAATATCATTTTTCTGCAAATCATCTTTGTTCTATCTATTTTCTTTACGACAGGATGCATGAGTACTAAAAATATTAAGTATCTGAGCGACACATATGAAAAGGAGCTCTTAACAGATATACCAAGTGAACAAATAAAATACAAAATAAAACCTGGAGACATCCTGTTTATTAGTATTAAATGTATGAACAACGATTTGAATTTTCTGTTTAATCCTGAAGAAGGGATGCAGAATTCAGGCAACATTTCTTTCTTTCAGAAATTTGAAACACAAAAGCAAACTTCTATATACGGATATACAGTGGATAAAGAGGGTAATATAACTCTTCCTCTTATTGGTAAAATCATGGTTGCAGGACATTTTCAGCAAGATATTGAAAGTGTGGTGAAATTACGGGCGGACCAATACCTGAAAAATACTGTTGTAAAAGTAAGACTTCTTAACTACAGAGTAACAGTACTGGGAGAAGTTAAAATTCCCGGCGTATATTATAACTACAACGATAACTTTACTATTTTGGATGCCATTGCTATGGCCAACGGCAACAGTGATTACTCAGACTTAAAAGAAATAACTATAATGCGAGCTGAATCTAAGGGAAAACGCATCTACCATCTGGATCTTACAAAGAAAAAATCACTGAGCTCTCCGGCTTTTTATCTTCAGCCCAATGACTATATTATAGTAAACCCGAACAGGTCTAAAAATGTTCATCTAAATTATCAGATGACTTCTTTGTCTTTTTCTTTCTTAGCAGTTATAATAACAGCGTTAGCATTAATTTTAAATTAGGAAAAATATTTTTTATTATAAAATTAGATTTATTTGAAAACGGAAGAATTTAAAAATACGGGGAAACATTATTCGGAATGGAATTCTGATCCTTCAATAGAAAAAAATCCTACTGTTGACACAAAATTAATCAATTATAAAAGGATTGCATCTACTCTTATTGCAAATTGGTACTGGATTTTAATAGGAGCGATAATAGCCGTGATATGTACATTTGTGTTTTTCCATTTTTACTGGCAGAATAATTTCGCTGTACAAGCCAGTATAGTTCTAAATTCTAGCCCTGTAGAAATACGTAACACCAGAAAGTCCCAGGATAATGAATTCCAGGCTACAGTAAAAGACACTTATACAAGCAAGACGATTAACAATGAGATAGAGCTATTAAAATCGTACAATCTTAGTCGAAAAGTTTTTGAAAATTTAGGATGGAGGACTCTCTGGTACCGAAAAAAATTCCTTAAAAATGAAAGTCTTTTTACAAAAGAACCTTTTATAATAACTGAAGATAAAGGAAAAAACAACACGGAAGGTCTGATGCTCAGAGTAACACCAATTAAAAATGGGTATTTCAAAATTTCCGCTGACGGAACAGTAAATAGTCATTATGGAATAAAACATATTTCTTTTGCAGATAAAGGACAATTCGGAAAGCCCTTTCAGAATAAATACTTTCATTTCACACTAAAACAAAGATATCCCAGACAGGGAGAAGGAGAAGAATACTCTTTTAGGTTCTGCAATCAAATTAATCTGGCAAAAGAATTTCATAATAATGCAATAATAGTACCTGCCGGAAAAGAATCTGATATAATTAATTTAATATATAAAGGAAAAGAACCTCTCAGGGGAATTATTTATTTAAATAAATTAATAGAAGAATATAAAAAACAAAGGCTGAATTTCAAGACCGAAGCTATCAGACGTTCTCTTGATTTTATAAACCATGAGATATCTGGCATTGTCGGTTCACTGAAGATAGAAAGCGATCAGGTCACCAAATTCAGAACTGATAATCAAGTAATTAATCTTAGTCAACAAGGCACACAGATAATGGATCAGTTAAGCGATATAGAAAAAGAATGGTCCGATAAACACATACAACTTGATTATTTCCAAAATTTATTAACACATATAAACAACACAGACAGTATCAAAAAAATGGCTATGCCTTCGGTGGTAGGAATTGATGATAACTCACTGGAAACGCTTGTTATAAAATTAACAGATCTATATAATCAGAAAGAAGAATTATTATTCAGTACACATGATAATAATCCAACAATAATTCTGATTAACAACAAAATACGGCAGGTTTCAACTCAAATTAGCGGAAATGTAAAGAACCTTATAAAAGATACAAGGCTGAACCTTGAAACTCTTTCTATGAGGAAAGACACTATCAATAAATCATTAACCAGTCTTCCCCTTAAAGAGCAGGAGTTAATCAGGATATCCAGAAAATATGAAATAACAAGCGACCTGTATACATTTATTTTGCAAAAGAAAATGGAGACCGAGATAGAATTATCCTCAATAATATCTGATGTACAGATAATTAATCCGGCAAATGCTGAACAAATTTATCCATGTGATCTGTCAGGACTTCCAAAATATCTTTTTTATTTTATTGCATTGATAATAGGACTACTTACACCTGGAATAATAATTTGGTTTTCAGACTATATAGATGAAACAATAAGATATCAGAAAGATGTAGAAAAATCCACATTCCTGAAAATTGCCGGGAATATTCAACATTCAAAAGAGAAATCTTATTTATCAGTACATAAAAACCCACAATCATCTGAAGCCGAATCATTTCGCGGATTACGAACCAATTTGCAGAATATGCTGGAAAATCCGGAACAAAAGGTAATAGGAATTCACTCTCTAAAGTCAGGTGAAGGGAAATCATTCACCTCGATTAATTTATCATGCATTCTTGCTATGAATGGTAAAAAAGTCCTATTGATTGAAGCAGACATGAGAGCACCCCGACTATCCTTAATATTCAATGAAAAAAACGAACTGGGTCTGAGTTCCTATTTAATAGGACTTACTTCTTATGAAAAAATAATTTTTAAAACAAAAATTCCAAATCTTTCTTTCATTGCGGCAGGTCCGATTCCGCCTAATCCGGCAGAGCTACTTGATCGTGAACAGTATAAAAAATTAATAGCACAAGCCAGAAAAGACTTTGACTATATTATTGTATGCAATGCCCCGGTATCACTTATAACAGACGGAATAATCACAGGAAAACAGACAGATCTTAATATTTTTGTCCTTAGATATAAATTCAGTAAAAACAATGAACTGAAATTTATAAATAAACTCGTCAACCAAAAACAAATTTCAAACGTATCACTACTGATCAATGATGTCAGAAAAGAATACTACGACTATGATTACTCTCCATACATCTCTTACTAGGGAAATTTTCCACAACGT
>JAENXA010000124.1 GCA_016649735.1 Prolixibacteraceae bacterium
AGATAAATACGGTCCATTTGATATGGCAATTCTCGAAAACGGACAATATAATGAGAAGTGGAAATATATACACATGACGCCAGATGAAACAGTAAAAGCTGCGATAGACTTACAAGCTAAAGTATTTCTACCTGTACATTCCGGAAAATTTACTCTTGGACATCATGACTGGGATGAACCACTTTCTAAAATTACAGAAATACCTTTAGGTGATAATATGCGAATTATAACTCCTATGATTGGAGAAAAGGTAAATATGGACGATTCGTCTCAGCAATTTAATCATTGGTGGGAGGGGGTAGAATAATTGTTTAGAGTACTCTGATAAATTATAGATAAGTGGGAAAAATGGGAATCATATAATTTAAATGGACAGATGAGTCCTCCTGGATTTATCTGTCCATTTAAAACAATTAAATCAGTTTTTACAGATTATATGTTGTTTTTTTATTTGTTCATAAATCTTTTTTCAACGATATCCCAGTTTATAACATTCCAGAAGGCATCAATATAATCAGTTCTTTTATTTTGATATTCAAGATAATAGGCATGTTCCCATACATCCATAGCAAGTAAAGGTGTACTTTTTCTTTCAGCAATATCCATTAATGGATTATCCTGATTTGGAGAGGAACAGATAAATAAATTTCTTTTATTATCCATGCAAAGCCAAGCCCAGCCACTGCCGAATCTGGTTTTCCCTGCATCAGAAAATTGTTTTTTGAATTCATCAAAGCTCCCGAATGTTTTATTAATGGCTTTTAATAAATCGCCAGTAGGAAGACCACTTCCGTTAGCTTTCATATTTTCAAAATAAAGCATATGGTTATAGTAGCCACCACCATTATTCCTTACTGCTGCCGGATATTTGCTCACATTTTTAAAAATATCCTTTATGCTCATTGATTCTATTTCAGAACTTTTTATTGCAGCCATAAAATTATTATAATAGGATTGAAAATGTTTGCTGTAATGTATCTCAACCGACAGTTTATCGATATAAGGTTCCAAAGCATCATAAGCATAAGGTAATGCTTTAAATTCTGCTTTACCTGCAATTTGTTCTCCATTACACTTCACTGCCTGATTGTTGGTCTGTGTGCACCGGGCATTAACATTATATGACATGCCAACTACCATTAGAATACTATAAATTTATTCATATCTAATTGTTTATTATTATTTATTTTTTTCTGTATCTGTCCCGTTATCTGTACTTATTTTAGTTAAAACAGCTTTCATTTTCTCAAGCTCTTTTCCATAACCTGCCCAGTTCCCCTGTTTTAAATACTCATTAGCTTTGTTATAGTGATCAAGAGCTTCCCCGGCTTTAGCCGAAAGTGAAGTCGTAATAATATTTTTTATGTCTTTTATTTGTGGCAAAATTGCTTCATCCTGCAAACCGGTTCTTTTAAAAATAGCATTAAGTGATTTGTCCAGAGTTTCTTTCATCTCTATCTTATCATTATATGCGACAATTACTCTTTTTAGTTCAGGAATTTGTCCCTGTTCTGATTGCAGATAAACAGGCTCTACATAAAGGAAGGAATTTTCTATCGGGATAATCAACTGATTCCCTTTAAAAACCTGAGATCCTTGCTGTCCCCAAAGTGTAAGTTCCGCAGAAATGTCAGGTTGCTGATTAATCCTTGCTTCAACCTGCATTGGTCCATATATGAGCTTATCCTTAGGAAGTGAATAAACAATAAGATCACCGTAATTGGGAACATCGCAACGGGCACACATCCATGCAATCAAATTATCTTTTTTCGAAGGAGTTAGCGGAAGCATCAGAATATATTCTTCTTCTTTAGATTCCGGCAAACGCATGATAATGTAATACGGAACCATTTTTTTTATGCCGTTATTGAAACTTTCATTAGATGCTGCCCAATAATCTTCCTGATTATAAAACACTTTTGCATCAGTCATATGATATACACAGTACATTTGAGTTTGTATATTAAACAGGTCGGTGGGATAGCTGATATGTGCTTTCAAAAAATCAGGCATATCTTCAAATGGTTTGAAAAGTTTGGGATATATCTTTTGGAATGTTTCAACGATAGGATCTTTGGGATTAATAACATAATATGAAACATCTCCGTTATAGGCATTGATAACTACTTTAACAGAGTTATTAATGTAATTAATTCTTCCTTTACCAAAGCCTTGTGAAACAGGCTCCGAATAAGGAAACATATTACTTGTGGTATAAGCATCATGAATCCAGTACAGTTGTCCATTTTTGCCAACTACCAGATAAGGCCGACTATCATATGAAAGAAAAGGGGCAATAATTTTATCGCGCTGCGTAATATTCCGATTGTACATGATACGGCTTTGGTCTGTAAGATAGCCGGTAAGAAGAATTTTCATGTCAGAAAATTTCCAGGCATAAACGATGCGTTTAAACAAATTGGAAATACGAACACCTCCCTTACCTGCATAACTCGTATAAACATTGTCATCTCCTTTAGGGTAATCAAATTCTTTTGCTGTGGTATTTACCAAAACAAACTGATTGGATTCTTCTCCGTAATAAATACCCATTTGTTTTAAGTTAATGGGCACCGTGGTTGTTGGGGGAATGTCCTTAACAATTAAATCGGGCATACCATTAGGTAATATCTTAGTAACCGGGTTCATAACCACACCATACCCGTGTGTGAAAATCAAATGTCTGTTAACCCATGTTTGTGCACGGTCAGGTATTTGCGAAACCGGCAATTCCCTTGCCGCCAGTGCTACTTCTGTGTATTTGTCGAAATTATAACGATCAATCTGCACGCTATTGAAATTATAATACAGACGAATTTCCTGTAATTGCTTATATGTTTGTTTCAAAGGCTTGCGATCCCACAACCGTACGTTATCGATTGTGAGTTGATTCTTCTTAATGTCATTATAGGTAAGCTTTTCATCAACAGGAAAAGGTATAGACTTAATTTTATTTAAGCCATAAGCTTCTCTGGTTAATTTTATATTATTCAGAATATAAGGTGTCTCTTTTTCCAGTTCATTAGGTTTCACAATATATTGTTCAATTATCGAGGGATAAATCCACACAAAACAAATCAATACCAAGAACCATACTCCTGAGGCATACAAAATAATTTTCTTTTTCCTGAAAACCGGAGATAGAAATAAAACCAGAGCGATAATAATACTTAGTATGAAAATAATCCAATAGGCCGGGATCTGAGCATGTACATCCATATAGGAGGGGCCGTAAGCTGCTCCATGTGAGGAATACAAAACATTATAAAGTTTCAGTAAATATGATGCAGAAATACCCAGCACGAAGAATCCTGTCTGGATAAATAAATGCCTTCTTACTGTTTTGGGAAGATTAAAACCTTTACCGTTTGACGAAAAGGCATTATCGAGATAATATGAAAAAATGACGGCAATGAAAGTCAGTACCACCATGGAAATGTACCAGCTGGTTAAAAACTGGTAAATCGGAAGCTTAAACACATAAAACCCGGCATCCTTACCATAAATTGGCTCCTGAATGCCAAAAGAAGAAGCATGTATAAATTTCAAAATATCATTCCAGTGCCCAACGGCACTCAAACCCATAATGATACCAAAAAACATAGACAGTACAGCCCACATCCAAAACACAGCCTTCCCTTTATACATATTTAAAATAGGTAGACGCGGATCATCCTCCTGAAGATGAATCGTTCCCCTTGTTGGAGTTCCTCTTTTGTTTGCAATTCGAATATTTAGGCTAAAAAACAGAACGAAAATCAAAAAGAACAAAGTAAAAGTTGCGACTTTGGTAATAATCATGGTATTAAATACTGATCCATATTTCAGATTATTAAACCAGAGCCAGTCACCATAGTAATTTATGAACAGATTTAATAAGTAGTAAGCTACTAAAAGGACACCAATAATGATGATTATTTTTTTGTTTTTCTTCATTGTTTTTCTTTTTTCAGGTTAGTAATAAAAATAACTCTGCGTTTTCAGGGAAAGTTAAGCATAATTATTTAATATTCTTTTTTAATGATTAAAATATATTTATCAGTTAACTTCTAAATTTCTTATACGAATCCAATATTTTCTATTGTAGAGTACAGTGCGATCGATTCAAAATTTTAGTTATTTTTATATCTTGTTCAACACCAGGTTACTATTTTTCCCTATGTGAATTTCACCAGTTTTAATTCTGATAAAACAATTGTTATACAATAAAAAATCATACAATGAAACATAAGTTTAAAATAGCAAAAGAACATTGGCATGCATTCAGTATAGAAAGCATTATTAGTGAGTTAATAACTACTGAAAATGGATTAAGTCAGAAAGAAGTAGACAAAAGGTTATTATTCTATGGAGAAAATAAACTACCTGAAGGTAAGAAAATTACTTTAATACAGATCATTCTGCATCAGTTATTGAATCCGTTAATTTTTATTCTCATAATTGGGGTTGTTGCGGCACAGGGTATTCATATTCTATGCATGCAAATTCCATTTATGCAAAACATATTACGTATTGAACCTATAACCTTTAATGAATGGTTGTATATTCTGGCACTGGCTGCACCTACTAATTTTAGTGATGGAGGTATTTAAATTATTAAATAAACAAAAAGCCGGATAGTTTGAAAGTGTTTTTTGAAAAAAATAAATTAAAATATTTGACGCCGGAATAATTGACCACTTAAAAATACCTTGATATTGTTATAAATTTTAGTGGTAATTAACTCCTGATACAGTTGATTTTACAATCCCATTAATTAACTTAATATTCCAGTGTTTTTAATATTTCGTTTATCGAAAATTGCGCTCCGCAGATTACTTCATCTGAAGCTCCGTAATAGATAGTTAGTTTATCTCCATCAACAAGTTGACCATTTGTAAATATAACCTCTCCAAAAAAACCTTTTATTTCATAATCGGTTGTAGGTTCCATAATTGGTTTTATGCTGCGCGCAATTACTTTTTCAGGATGTTTTAAATCCATAAGTAATGCTCCGAGGCAATAACGATTTTTATCTGTTGCTCCGTGGTATATTTCGAGC
>JAENXA010000228.1 GCA_016649735.1 Prolixibacteraceae bacterium
GCTATTATCGCATCCTTCTTCCCTGAAGAACTAAAACTTCCGACGACATCATTTAAAGGATTACTTAATATTAAAAATTTAGCCGGTTTATCCGCATTTTTTTTAATGTACATAATTGGAGTAATAGACGACATAAGGACTATAAGCTACAAAAAGAAACTATCCTATCAGATAATTGCCGCTTTTTTAATAATTGCTTCCGGAACATGGATACACAATATGTGCGGAGTATTTGGAGTATATGAAATCCCTGTATACATAGGTATGCCACTAACAGTATTATTCATAATCTTCATAATAAATTCCATCAATTTTATAGACGGCATCGACGGATTATCATCCGGCATAAGCATAATAATCACCATAGTATTTATAATACTGTTTTATAGTTTTGGCCGACAATTAATATTATTACTGGCCTTCACCATGCTCGGAATGCTTGTATCATTCATACGCTATAACCTTTTTGGAGTAGACAAAATAAAATATAAAATATTCATGGGCGACTCAGGATCCCTGCTAATAGGAACCATTATAAGTTATTTTGCGATATCAGGCAGCCAGCTGGGAATAAATTCAAATATACTTTCTGTACAAGAAACATTTATAATTTCAGCCTCGGCCATACTTGTTCCATGTCTCGACACACTAAGGGTCGTGTGTCACCGGATAAAATGCGGACAATCAATGTTTCATCCCGACAAAAATCACATCCATCACAAACTCATGGCAACAGGACTATCCCAGAGAAAAATCCTTGTCACGATATTATCATTAGTCATATTCTTTATTCTTTTAAACTGGTTATTATTTCAATTAATCAATATAAATTTCATTCTTATCGTAGATACCATCATTTATATTATTATACATAAAATAATAACAAAAAAAATCAAAACATTTCTAAAAAGTCAAAATCATCAGGATGATTAGTAATTTTTTTACTAATTTTGAATAAAGTCAAAAAAACTAAAATGTCAATACCCGAAAAAATAACACATATAGCCTGTATAGGTGCAGGATATGTTGGCGGACCAACAATGGCAGTTATAGCACAAAAGTGTCCTGAAATAAGAGTAGACGTAGTTGATATAAATCCACAAAGAATTGCAGACTGGAATGATTCAGATCCGGAACGATTGCCTGTATACGAGCCGGGACTATATGATGTAGTAAAAGAATCAAAAGGAAGAAACCTATTCTTCTCCACAGACGTAGAAAAAGTTATACGTAAAGCACAGATAATATTCATATCCGTAAACACACCAACAAAAACATACGGTAGCGGCAAAGGCATGGCAGCCGACCTAAAATACGTTGAACTATGTGCTCGTCAGATCGCCCGGATATCAGAAGAAGATAAAATAGTAGTAGAAAAATCAACCCTGCCGGTACGCACAGCCCAGTCAATAAAAACCATATTAACATCTAACAACAAAGGACTTAATTTTCAGGTACTATCCAATCCCGAATTCCTTGCCGAAGGAACAGCCGTAAACGACCTTCAAAATCCCGACCGTGTATTAATCGGCGGCGACAAATGTGAAGACGGACAAAAAGCAATAGGTGCCTTAGCCAACATCTATGCACACTGGGTTCCCCGTGAAAGAATACTAACAACAAAGCTATGGTCATCAGAGCTTTCAAAACTCACAGCCAATGCATTCCTGGCACAACGGATTTCATCAATAAATGCACTATCAGCCCTCTGCGAAAAAACGGGAGCCAACGTCGACGAAGTAGCTCGTGCAGTAGGTGCAGACAAACGTATCGGATCAAAATTTTTAAAAGCATCCGTAGGATTCGGAGGATCATGTTTTCAAAAAGACATACTAAACCTGGTATACCTGTGTCATCATTTTAATCTTCCTGAAGTAGCCGACTACTGGGAACATGTAGTACAAATGAACGACTATCAGAAACATCGTTTCGCAAAACAAATAATCGATTCACTATTTAATACAGTATCAGGCAAAAAAATAGCCTTCTTAGGCTGGGCATTCAAAAAAGACACCAACGACACAAGAGAATCATCAGCCATATACGTAGCCGACGAATTACTACAGGATCGTGCCGAAATACATATATACGATCCAAAAGTAACAAAAGAACGTATATTTGCCGACCTTCAATACCTGCAAGAAAACAGAAGAAACGTATGCAGTGGCAATAAACTTGAAGAGAAACTAATACACGAACTTATACATGTTCACAATGAGCCATATGCAGCCCTAAAAGATGCACATGCCATAGCCATACTAACCGAATGGGAAGAATTCCGCAGCTATAACTGGCAGAAAATATACGACAATATGCTAAAACCGGCATTCATCTTCGACGGCAGGAACCTACTTGACAGCGAAAAACTCAAGGCCATCGGATTTGATGTAAAAGGAATCGGCAAAGGATAAAAAGAAACAAAATAATCGTATCTTTGCACAAAATAAATATTCGAAAAAAAAAATTATGCGAAACCATTTTTTTTATCCCTTTGTCATACTACTGACACTGCTATTTTGTTCTAATTTACAATCATATTCACAGAACATACCATCCAATGCATCATCAGTTGATGTAAATAGTCTGAGCGAAGCACAGATAAAACAAATACAA
>JAENXA010000009.1 GCA_016649735.1 Prolixibacteraceae bacterium
TGAAGTATGGCGACATATTAAATCATTTGCAGGCTATTCATTTTGTAAGGCTCATTCTGCATCTTATGCTGTGGAAAGTTTCCAGAGTCTTTATCTTAAAGCTCATTATCCTTTGGAATTTCAGGTGGCTGTGATTAATAATTTTGGCGGATTTTATCCTACATGGGTCTATTTTAATGAAGCGCGGCGACAGGGAGGTAAAATTGAATTACCTTGTATTAATAATAGTTGTGAGTATACCCGGATTGCCGGAAAAACAATTTATATAGGTTTCATTCATGTTGAACATCTTGAAAAGGAAACCATAATCCGGATTATTACAGAACGTAATCGTAACGGAAAATTTTTGTCTTTTAATAATTTTATGGAACGTGTTCAGGTGAAAAAAGAACAGCTTATTATTCTTATCAGAATAGGGGCACTGCGTTTTACAGGAGAACAAAAAACTTCTCTTCTGTGGAAATCTCATTTATACCTTAAAAAAATTTCTGCCAGTCCTTATGATCCAATGATGTTTTTATCTCCCCTGAAAAAATTTGAACTGCCTACTCTGGAATATTCCCGTATTAAAGATGCATACGACGAAATAGAGCTGCTTGGCTTTACTGTGAGTATCGATCTTTTTGATATGCTTAAAACCGGTTTCCGTGGTGAAATTATGGCAAAAGATATGCATAAAAATGTTGGTAAAAAACTGCGAATGGCCGGTCATATGGTAACTGTAAAGTATGTACGTACAATTAAAAATGAAATTATGGCATTCGGTACATTTATAGATTCATCAGGTGATTTTTTTGATACTATTCATTTCCGGCATTCTCTTAAAGATTATCCTTTTCGCGGAGAAGGTATTTATCTTATTCTGGGCAAAGTGACTGAAGAGTTTGGTTTCCCGTCAGTGGAAACGGAAAAAATGGCGAAGCTTCCTTTTTTATAGTAGCTATTTAACAGAAATTATATATATATTTGCTTATCAGACTTTTGGAAGTATTGTAAACTTATTTGGCTTTTGTGACCTTAAGCAAATAACAGGATGCAAAAAATTATTATTGTATCCGTAATCCTGAGTATAATATAAAAATGAAAAGAATTGAAATAAATGATGTAAAACATCCTCTTCACCAAAAAGGCAGGAAATTATACCATCAGTCCTTTCCTGAAGAGGAAAGAAGAGATGAAGATTATTTCAGGGAAACATTGTCCTGTGAAAGGTTTCATAATGAAGTTGTGTTGACTGATGATAATGAATTTACGGGAATTATATATTGGTGGAATTTAAACGGTGGAATAAAATATATAGAACATTTTGCTACTTTACCATCATTGCGCTGTAAAGGAATTGGAAGAAAGATATTAAATGAGTTTATAAAATTATGTGATGAGCTCATATTACTGGAAGTTGAAATACCTGCTGATAAAATTCAGTATCGGCGTATTAATTTTTATAAAAGACTGGGGTTTTATTACAATGATTATGATTATGTTCAGCCTTCCTATGCTTATGATAAACCTGAAGTTCCTCTTCGTATTATGTCTTATCCCCGAAGTATTACTGCGGATGAATTACATAGTTTTGTGGAGAATGGACATAGATCGATTCATTTCAGAAATTAAAAACATCTATTTGCTTCTAATTTTATGTTTTAGGTATAGTGGTAATTCTTTTTAAATATATAAAAATGGGAAAATTAGTTTTAATAAGACACGGACAATCTGTCTGGAATCTTAAAAATGTATTTACCGGTTGGGTAGATGTTCCACTATCGACTCAGGGTATTAAGGAGGCACAAAATGCAGGAAAGACATTGCAAGGTGTAAATTTTGATGCAATTTTCACTTCAGTGCAGATAAGAGCTATAGAAACTGCTATGATAGCTATGGCGTATAACAAGACATATAAAACGCCTGTTGTTATACATGATGAGGGTAAAATGAAGGAATGGACTAAAATTTATAGTGAGAATATGAATGATGAAACCATACCTGTTTATTGTGACTATCACCTTAACGAAAGATATTACGGAGAATTACAAGGACTTAACAAGGAAGATACAGCAAAAAAATATGGTGACGAAAAAGTGCATCAGTGGCGCAGAAGTTATGATGTGCAGCCTCCTGGCGGAGAATGTCTGAAGGATACGGCAGCACGTACTATTCCTTTTTTTGAGAATAATATATTACCTCGTCTTAAAAAGGGGGAGACCATACTTATATCGGCTCATGGAAACAGTTTGCGCTCTATTGTAATGTTTATTGACAATCTGAACCATGAAGAAGTACTAAAACTTGAAATTCCAACCGGGCAACCTATTACTTATGTTGTAAAAAACGGGAAGTTAAGTAAATGAAGCTCGCACGCTCGCTCATTAATCCCTTACCACCTGCGGTGGGGCATTGCTAAAGAATCGAAAAAAACATTTTCGATGTTCATTTTTTTATGCCCAAAATTAAAATGAAAACAAGTTTTCTTTTAATATTAAGGCATAAAAAAAACAGCACTAAGTGCTGTTTTTCAATTCTTTGCGGAGAGGGAGGGATTCGAACCCACGGTACCTTGCGGTACAATGGTTTTCAAGACCATCGCAATCGACCACTCTGCCACCTCTCCTTATATTTTAACGACGACAAAAGTAAAAGGTTTTTTTGTTATTACAAAAGGAATTTAAATAAAAAAATAAAAAATATTTTAAAAAAAGTCTTAAGAATATTTGGTTTTATGAGTTATATTTTAGAATTTTATCTGCTGTTATGGATAAGAGAGAAAGGAATGAGTATAAAATACAGATATCTCTTAACAAATTTAAATTTTAAAATCACGTGATTTATTAATAATTTTTTTAATTCTAAACAATTTCTTATGAATAAAGCGCAATTAATTGATGCTATTGCAGAAAAGTCCGGAATAACAAAGGCTGATGCAAAAAAAGCACTTGATGCATTTATGGGTGCAACTACTGATGCATTGAAAAACGGTGATCGTGTTGCTTTGATTGGATTTGGTTCGTTCTCAGTTTCTAATCGTAGTGCAAGAACAGGAAGAAATCCTCAATCTGGAGCTCCTATTAATATACCTGCTAAAAAGGTTGTTAAGTTTAAACCAGGTGCAGAATTGAGTGCTGCTCTTTAATATTTAGAAAAAAGAACTTTTAGAGGGAGGCTGTTTAGTTTTCCTCTTTTTTTTGGCTCTGTTTTTGTTTATTGTTTTTGTTTATTAAGAAATTATGGAGAAAGAATTAATTAATTATTTGTCATCATTTGTGACAGAAACTCGTAGAAATCTTTTTGAGAATATTATAAAATGGAGAACAAATTATCTTACGGTTGCCCTGGAAGATATTTATCAGCCTCAGAATGCAAGTGCTGTACTTCGTTCTGTAGATTGTTTTGGACTTCAGAGTGTTTCTGTTATTGAAAATAAAAATGAATTCCGGGTGAATAAAGAAGTTGATATGGGTTCTTCAAAATGGTTGAATATAAATTCATATAACAGAGGTGAGAACAATACACTGGAGGCTATAAAAAGTCTTAGAGATAAAGGATACCGTATTGTAGCGACTACGCCTCACGAAGGTGCTGTCAATTTGGAAGAGTTTGATCTTGAAAAGGGGAAGGCAGCCTTATTTTTCGGAACAGAACTGACAGGAATTTCCGATATTGTAAAAGATGAAGCTGATGAATTCCTTAAAATTCCGATGTATGGATTCACTGAGAGTTTTAATATTTCTGTTTCGGCAGCAATTATACTTCATTATCTGACATATAAACTTCGTAGAAATACTAAAATTGACTGGAAGCTGAATACGACAGAAAAAAATCAGATTCTTTTGGATTGGCTAAAGGCTACCATAAATAATTCGGATGCCATAGAAAAACAGTTTTTATCGAAAAATAAGAATAAAGATATGGTGTGACATTTCGTCATAATTATAGATTGGCACAGCCTTTGAAAATAGCAGGCGTACGGAAATGTTTAATTAAAATTATATAGAGATGCAAAAAGGTCATATTGGGGTAACAAGTGAAGACTTGTTTCCAATTATAAAGAAATTTTTATATTCGGATCATGATATCTTTCTTAGAGAGATTGTTTCAAATGCTGTAGATGCTACAATGAAGCTAAAGACCCTTGCAAGAAGAGGGGAAACTCCTATTCCTACAGAAAATGCAAAAGTGAATGTTATCCTTAATGAGAAGGATAAAACTCTTACAGTTTCTGATAATGGTCTTGGAATGACTGCTGAAGAAGTAGAAAAATATATCAATCAGATTGCTTTTTCAGGTGCTTCTGACTTCCTTGATAAATATAAGAAGGATGCGAATGCGATTATAGGACATTTCGGACTCGGTTTTTATTCTGCTTTCATGGTTTCCTCTGAAGTTGAAATTATCAGTAAATCATACAAAGAAGGTTCAAAGGCTGTTAAATGGACATGTGACGGTAGTCCTGAATTTAATATGGATGAAGTTGAAAAGGCAGAAGTCGGTACAGATATAGTAATGCATATTAACGATGATTCCAATGAGTTTTTAGATAAAAACAGAATTTTGGAGTTACTTACCAAGTATTGTAAATTTTTACCTATTCCTGTTATTTTCGGAAAGAAGACAGAATGGAAAGACGGAAAAGAAGTAGAAACTGCAGAAGATAACCAGATTAATGATACAGAGCCGGCATGGACTAAAAAACCTGTAGATCTAAAAGAAGAAGACTATACAAAGTTTTATCATAAGTTATATCCTTATGCCGAAGATCCTATTTTCCATATTCATCTTAATGTAGATTATCCGTTTAATCTGACAGGTATCTTGTATTTCCCTCATTTGAAGAATACGATGGAAGTTCAGAAAAACAAGATTCAGTTATATTGTAATCAGGTTTTTGTTACGGATTCTGTTGAAGGTATAGTACCTGATTTTCTTACCTTGTTACATGGTGTAATTGATTCTCCTGATATTCCTCTGAATGTTTCACGTTCTTATTTACAGGGTGATCCTAATGTAAAGAAGATTAGTTCTCATATTACAAAGAAGGTAGGAGACCGTTTAAGCGAATTATTTAAGAGTAACCGTCCTGATTTTGAAAAGAAATGGGATGATCTGAAAATATTCATTGAATACGGTATCCTTTCAGAAGAGAAATTTGCAGAAAAGGCTAAAGACTACTATCTGTTTAAAAACACTGAAGATAAATATTTTACAGCAGATGAATACGAAAAACTGATAGGTGAAAATCAGAAAGATAAAGATGGTAATCTGTTTTATTTATATACAAGTAATAAGGAAGAAGAATATACTTCAATTCAGGATGCCAAGAATAAAGGATATGATGTTCTTGTACTTGATGACATTTTAACAGCTCATTTGGTAAATAAATTTGAGCAGAATGAAAAAAATCATCGTTTTGTAAGAGTTGATTCTGATGTGATAGACAATCTTATTAAGAAAGAGGACAAAAAATCAGATATGAGTTTTGCAGAACGCGAGACTTTAAGTCCATTGTTCCGTGCTGTTTGTCCTAAGACTAAAGATGTAAATTATATTGTTGATTTCAGTAGTCTCGGAGCAGATTCTCTTCCTATGACGATAACACATAACGAATTTATGCGTCGTATGAAGGATATGAGTAAGCTTCAAGGTGGTGGCGGAGGTATGAATATGTACGGAAATATGCCCGAAAGTCTGAACCTCGTTGTTAATACCGATCATCCTTTGGTTAAAAAAGTACTCGCTGATAAGGATACGAAACTTGGAGATGATTTAGGTAAATGGAATGAACAGATTGACGAGCTGAAAAAGGAAGAAAAGAGTCTTGAAGAAAGTAAAAAAGATAAAAAGGAAGCTGAAATTCCTCAATCAGACAAAGAGAAACTGGAAGATGTTAAGAAGAAAATTTCAGGTATAGAGTCTGAACGTAGTAAGAAGATGGAGGAATTTGGTAAAAGCAATAACCTTACGAAACAGCTTGTTGACCTTGCTTTACTTGCAAATGGTATACTTAAAGGTAAAGACCTTGATAAATTTGTACGTCGCAGTGTTGATATGATTAAGTAAAAGGTAAATCAATTAAATATAAAAAGCCTTCCATTTTTAATGAAAGGCTTTTTATATAAAAAAGTTTATTTGAAATTATCCCAAGTAGGATTTTAATAATTTACTTCTTGATGTGTGTCTTAGTCGTCTTATAGCTTTTTCTTTTATTTGACGAACACGCTCTCTTGTTAATCCGAACCTTTCTCCGATTTCCTCCAGAGTCATTTCCTGACATCCTATTCCGAAGAACATGCGAATAATGTCATTTTCTCTTTCTGTAAGAGTTGACAGAGCACGTTCTATTTCGCGCGCAAGAGATTCCTTTATCAGATTTCTATCTGCATTAGGAGAATCGTTGTTTACCAGAACATCCAGCAAATTGTTGTCTTCTCCTTCAACAAAAGGAGCATCAACAGAAATATGACGACCTGAGACTCGCAGTGTATCCGAAACCTTTTCTGCCGGCAATTCAAGAGACTCTGCCAATTCTTCAGGTGATGGCTTCCTTTCATGTTCCTGCTCGAACTTTGAATAGGCCTTGTTGATTTTATTCAACGAACCTACCTGATTCAGGGGCAGACGAACAATTCTGGATTGTTCTGCCAGAGCCTGAAGTATAGACTGACGAATCCACCAAACCGCGTAGGAGATAAATTTAAATCCACGAGTTTCATCAAATTTCCCTGCAGCTTTAATCAAACCAAGGTTGCCTTCGTTAATTAAGTCTGGAAGACTCAATCCCTGGTTTTGATACTGTTTCGCTACTGAAACGACAAATCTTAAATTAGCCCGTGTCAACTTCTCAAGAGCAGTCTGATCCCCCCTCTTTATGCGTTGCGCCAATTCTACCTCTTCTTCTACTGTAATCAATTCTTCCTTCCCAATTTCCTGTAAGTACTTGTCTAATGAAGCACTTTCACGGTTGGTTATGGATTTTGTAATTTTTAGTTGTCTCATAATTTTATGAAAAATCGTATAAAATCGTGTAAATATAGACCTTTGCGGTTAATTTATATCTGAGAAATTTAATAAAACTTAAAAAAAGGACTGTTTGTTAAATTTATGAGAAATTTAATTAGCACCGAATACGAAATAAGCTCGTTCTCCGTTAGGATAAATACCCTCTATTAAAACACCACCACTTGAGTGATTAACTATCCTTTCAAAATCTTCAATACTTTTTACTTCTTCTTTATTTACATATATTATAATAAAGCCTGATTTTAATCCCGCATCTTTTAATTTCCCTTTATCTAGCCTAGCAATTTTAATGCCATTATTTATATGGAGTTTAAATGCTTCTTTTTTGGAAATATCTTTGAATGTTGCACCAAGAAATTCATCTGTTCCTGATTTAATAATATTTGTATCCCCTAACATGTTACGTAGAGTTACATTAAAAAGTTTCGTTTTGTGATCTCTTTTTATCATAATTTTTACGACATCTCCGGGATGATGCATGCCTATTTGTTCCTGAAGTTTTGATGGTGAGTTAACTAAGGTACTATCTACACGTAAAATTATGTCACCTTTTTTTATGCCGGCTTCTGTTGCACTGCTATTATCTGATACATCAGCTATATAAACTCCTTTTATTTCATTAATGTCGTATTTTTTTGCTGTTTCAGCATTAATCTCGCTTATTGATACTCCAAGAATAGCTCGCTGAACATGTCCGTATTCTTTTAAATCTGCAACAACTTTTTTTACTATAGTAGAAGGAATGGCAAATGAATATCCACTGTATGATCCTGTCATTGAAGCAATGGCTGTATTAATTCCTACAAGTTCTCCGTTCATGTTAACAAGAGCACCTCCGCTGTTTCCCGGATTAACTGCGGCATCTGTCTGAATGAATGATTCAATACTCATTTCCGCAGTATTGATTCCTATGTTTCTGCTTTTGGCACTTACTATGCCTGCAGTTACAGTTGATGTTAGATTAAACGGATTACCAACAGCCAGAACCCATTCTCCTAATTTTAATGCATCTGAATTTCCAAATTTAAGTGAAGGTAGTCCTTTTTCTTCTATTTTTATTAGGGCAACATCAGTGGTTTTATCTGTTCCTATGAGTTTTGCCTTAAATTCTCTCTTGTCATTTAATATAACTTTAATATCATCTGCATTCTGAACAACATGATTATTTGTAACGATATATCCATCAGGTGATATTATGACACCTGAACCTGCACCTTTTCTTACCTGTGATTGTTGTCTTGGATAACGATCTCCATAGAAGAAATCAAAAAACGGATTATTTGATACATCAATTTCTTCTTTAGAAGTAACCATGACGTGAACAACGGACTGAACTGAATTTTCGGCCGCATAAGTAAGATCAGGAGCCTTGCCCTGAGGAGCAGAAGGGAGACTTGTGTATTGTGATGGTGTTTTTTCCTTAATAACTATTTCCTGCTCATTGAAATAACGTGTATATGTCCATAAGGCAAAAAAAGCACTTCCAAGTGCTATTAATACGAATAAACTGATTTTTTTTAAATTTTTCATGACGTATTATTTTTTATATTAGTTCTATAATTATTATTTTCAATTATCAAATATAATACCTAAAGCAATGTTTAGTTACAGATTTTTGGAACCTTTAACCTATTTAACCAAATTTAACGTAGATGGGGAAATGTTGTTATCTGTCGTTTGTCATTTTTTTTATTTTATCTTTGCAGTTCAAAAAAAATTATATGATATCTGTTAATCAATTAGTGGTTAGTTTTGGTGGGTTTGATTTGCTTAAGAATATTTCCTTTTTGATTGGAGACAAAGACAGAATCGGTCTTGTTGGAAAGAATGGAGCGGGAAAGTCTACAATGTTGAAGATTATGGCAGGAGAGCAGGAATTGACGTCAGGAACTATTTCATGCGCCAAAGATTTAAATATAGGATATCTTCCGCAGCATCTTATAGTTAAAGATACCAGAAATGTTTTTGAAGAAACAAGGACGGCTTTCAGTGAAATGTTAAAAATGAAGGATGATATTCATCGGATTAATGATGAAATTTCAACCCGGAAAGATTACGAATCAGATGATTATATGGATCTGGTAAATCGTTTTTCTGAGTTGAATGAACGTTATCAGATACTGGGAGGAAGTCATTTTGAAGCAGATATAGAAATGACACTGAAAGGATTGGGGTTTGAGCGGTCTGATTTTACCCGACAAACTTCTGAATTTAGTGGTGGTTGGCGTATGAGAATTGAGCTGGCAAAAATTCTATTGAGAAAACCGAGTATGTTTTTGCTGGATGAGCCGACAAATCATCTTGATATTGAATCTATTCAGTGGCTGGAAGATTTCCTGAAAAATTATGACGGAGCTATGATGGTAGTCTCCCATGACCGGGCATTTTTAAACAATATAACCAACCGGACAATAGAAATTTCATTGGGTCGTATATATGATTTTAAAGCCAGTTATGATCGGTATCTGGAATTAAAGGAAGAACAAAAGGAATCACAGATTGCTGCATATAATAATCAACAAAAATTAATTCAGGATACGAAGGAGTTTATTGCGCGTTTTCGTTATAAACCAACCAAGGCAGTACAGGTGCAGGCAAGAGCAAGAATGCTTGAGAAACTAGACATCGTTGAGGTTGATCAGGATGATAATTCGAGACTAAATATAAAATTTCCACCTGCCATTCGTTCGGGGAAAGTAGTTGTTACTTGTAAAAAGTTAACAAAGAATTACGGCGATTTATGTGTGCTTAAAGATATTGATCTGACAATAGAACGTGGTGATAAAATAGCTTTTGTAGGTAAAAACGGAGAAGGTAAAACTACTCTGGCACGTGTTATTTTAAATCAGCTTGATTATGAAGGGGAAATGAAAATTGGTCATAATGTTAAAGTTGGTTATTTTGCACAGAATCAGGCGATGCTTCTGGATGATGATCTAACGGTTTTTGAAACTGTAGATCAAATTGCAGTGGGTGAGATAAGAACCAAAATCAGAAAAATCCTGGGTTCATTTATGTTCTCTGGAGATGATATTGACAAGAAAGTTGTAGTACTTTCCGGTGGAGAACGTACTCGCCTTGCTATGGTTCGTTTAATGCTTCAACCTGTTAACTTTCTGGTTCTTGATGAACCTACCAACCATTTGGATATGCGTTCGAAAGATATGCTAAAGAAAGCCCTGGCAGAATATGATGGTACTGTTTTAGTTATTTCACATGACAGGGATTTTCTTGATGGTCTTGTTAAATGTGTATATGAATTCAAAGACAAAAAAATAAGACAATATATAGGTGGAATATATGAATTCCTTCGTGATAAGAAACTGGATTCTTTAAAGGAACTGGAACGCAATAATATACCTTCCGGAAATGCTTCTTCAAAAAAGAAGGAACATGTTCAAAAACTTTCATACGAAGAACAAAAAGAAATCAGCCGAAACTTTAACCGTTTAAAAAAGACTATTCATAAGGAAGAGGAAAAGATTGCCCAGATTGAAAAGAATATTGCCGAGATTGATAAGCAAATGGCAAATTCTAATGATGTGGATAATAATGTCTTTGAGGGATACAATAAATTAAAGAGTGAACTTGAAAAGTTTATAGAAAAATGGACTGCTGACAGTGAGGAATTTGAGAAACTAAAATAATATATCAGAGATTAAATTTGTATTTTTTGCGATCCTTACAGGGGGTGCATATTGGTAGGGTTTAGTTTCCTTTGTTTATATAATTCTTCTATATCTTTTATTGTAAAGTCCAGAGATTCCATTTTTTCAAAAAGCTTAGGCAGGAAATTGTTAATAAATTCCTGTTTTCTCTTTTCTTTTAAAAAATTCATAGCCTGTGCACTAACATAAAAGCCCATACCTCTTTTGTTAAAAATGAGATTATTGCGTTGTAATAAATCAAAAGCACGGAGAGTTGTATTATGATTAACCTCAAGCATTTCCGAATAGTTTCTGATAGATGGAATTCTCTCTCCGGCTTTATACTTACCCGTCTGAATTTCATCACAAATCAAATCGAAGATCTGCAGATAAATAGCTTTGTGTTCTGAAAAATTCATACGTTTATTTATAAATTTCAAAAATTATTATTTTAGTGATGTTATATTCATCCTTCTGTATATAAAATAACCAAGGATATATAATCCCAGAGCAATTACTATTTCTATCAGTGTTCCATAATTATTAAAGAATGCTCCCGGATTTATTGCAGAGGATACATCTATTGCGTTTTTTGTATTATCCATTTGCATAAAAAAATAATGCCATAAATATCTTAAACTAAAAACTGAAGAAATAACAAAAAGTAAAAGTATTATCAGAATAGTATTCAATATAGAATGTTTTGGGTGTATAACATTACCAAAAAAGAAAATTGCTGTCCATATAAAATAGGATAATATAAAATTATTAGGAATGGTAAGTAACGGATATCCGGTGGTTTCTGATAAATTATGTATAAAACACATGGAATAAAGAGCTAAAATATAAATTGCAATAATTACCAGCGGAATGACAATTATATACAATAATATTTTTGAAAGATATTTTTCCAGGGCAGTTGCCGGAACTACAAGTTCTTCCATAAAGGTATATCGTGTATCTTTTCTGATAATAAAAGTTGTATAATAAATAGCAAGAAGCATTACAATCATATAATCCGGCGCATAGAACTGAATATTTGAAAAATTTGTAAAAAACAGAAGTGATAATACTTTTAATAAAATAACAATTACTGCTGAGAGAAGAATAGTCCGTTTATTCTCAATAAATTCTTTATTTATAAGGCAGCAACATCTTTTTATACTGAATGATTCCATGAGTTTATATTGTTTTAATTTTGTTGATTAAAGGATTATTATTATTTCCGGTAAGTCCTTTATAAAGTAATTCAATATCGACGTCTGTTTCCTCCTCTTCTTCTTTACGGGGTAAAATTGTATTTATGCCTGACAATAATGATTCGTGATATAGTGCCGAATTAATAATTTCAGGATCAAAAGTTTCAATAAATTTTAGTCGTTTTGAAATTTCACTAATTGAATTGTATAATAATATTTTTTTATTATGCAGTATCAGAACATTGTCAATAAGATTATGTATATCATGTACCTGATGCGTTGAAATAATAATAGTTTGATTTTGCGAAGACGTTAGAGCAATAACTTTTCTAAAATTGCTCTTAGAATTAATATCCAGTCCGTTGGTTGGTTCATCCATAATAACATATTTGGTATGGCAGGCAAGTAAGAAACTAATATAAAACTTTTTTCGCTGTCCCATAGACATATTACCAATATTCATATTGCGGGAAACGTCAAGAAGTTCCAGATAATTATAAAAATCTTCTTTGCTGAAATTTTCGTAGAAAGATGAATTTATTTTTAAAAATGTATTGGCTGATACTTCAGGCAAATTAATTTCCTCAGGCAGTATTACAAATTTAGAAAGACTTTTTTGTTTTCTTTGTTTGATTTTTTGTTCATCCAGTAAAATTTCTCCTGACTTAGGACGAATTAAACCTGTAAGTAGATATAATAGTGTTGACTTTCCTACACCATTATTCCCCAGAAAACCATAAATGTGTCCTTCCGGTATATTGAAAGACAGATTACCAAAAAGGGATTGTTCAGATCCCTGGTAACTATAATCTAAATTTTTTACTTCTATCATAAATTTTTTCTTTATTAATATAGTGTACCGTAACACTGGTACATTACAAATGTAAAAACAAAATGATATAAAACAAAAAAATATTGCAAAATAATTTAAAACCTAAAATCCGTAAGGAATTTAGGTAAAAAAAGAAATATTAAATCTTAACGGGGTTATATGTTGGTAGCAAAATTAACCGGCAATTATCAAACGAAATTATTTCTATCTTTGTTTATTAAAAATAAGTTAATGAAAGTAGAAATTATTACAATAGGGGACGAGTTGCTGATAGGTCAGATAGTTGATACAAATTCTTCACAAATAGGTGAAATTCTGAATGATTTCGGATTGGAAGTATCCATGACAACATCAATTCATGATGATCATGATCAGATTATACAATCTATATCTGAGGCTGAGAAGCGTGCAGATATAATTTTGATAACCGGAGGTTTAGGTCCCACAAAAGACGATATTACAAAGAAGGCACTATGTGATTATTTTAATTGTTCACTGGTGGAAAATGAGAGTGTAAAGAATAATGTAAAAGGACTTCTTAAAAAATTAGATATTCCGTTTAATTCACTTAATGCAGGACAATATATGGTTCCTGAGAAGTGTATAGTTTTACCAAACAAAATAGGTACTGCTCCCGGAATGTTATTTGAAAAGGATAATAAAATATTTATCTCAATGCCTGGAGTTCCTAAGGAAATGTATGATTTAATGAATTCAGAGGTATTACCTTTTTTAAAAAAGAAGAATGTTTCAAGAAAATCAATATTTCATAAAAAGATATTGCTGTCGGGTATTTCGGAATCGTCCCTTTCTGAAAAAATTGAATCATGGGAAACGAGTCTTCCTTCATATATAAAACTTGCCTATCTTCCTAATCCTGAAAGAATGTGTCTAAGATTAAGTGCATATGGCGATGATAAGGCTAAATTAAAAACTGAAGTTTCTCGTCAGGTTGAAAAGCTTAAAAAAATCGTTCCTGAGTATATTTTTGGTTACGATGAAGACAACATGGCAGGAGTTGTAGGGAAATTGCTTATGAAAAAAAATACAACAGTAGGTGTGGCAGAAAGTTGTACAGGTGGGAATATTGCCCATTTTTTTACTTCTAATTCAGGCAGCTCTGATTATTTTAAAGGAGGAGTAGTATCGTATACAAATGAAATAAAGAAAGAAGTACTTGGCGTAAAAAAAGAGACTCTGGATAAATATACTGTTGTAAGTAGAGAGGTTTCTATTGAAATGGCTGAAGGAGCAAAAAGATTATTGTCTACAGATTATGCAATTTCTACTACAGGTTTTGTAGGACCCACCGGAGGAACAAAAGATATTCCTATGGGAACTGTATGGATTGCAGTTGCAGGGAAGCGGGGAAGTGTTGCCAAAAAATTCATTTTTACAATGGATCGTAAACGAAATATTGTTCGGGCTTCACAGGCTGCTATTAATATGTTAAGATTATTTATTATCTCGGAAATTAAATAATAAAAGTGGTAAGTCATTAAAGCTAAAGTAACAGATTACATATTGCAGATTACATTGGTATCGTATATATAATAACATAGAACTTGTAAAAGATAAATTTTTAGTTAATCTTGTTGTATAATAAAAAATACAGATCATGATAAAAAAAATCAGTACTGTTATAGCAATTATTTTTGCCGTGCTTTTGCTGGCCGCAGTTATTATTCCTTATGCATTTAAGGCTCCTTTGCAAAAGAAAATAAAAGAAGTTATAAATGAAAATATTAATGCGCACGTAGAATTTTCTGATTTTAATATTTCTTTTTTCCAAGATTTTCCCAAAGTAATGGCTGAACTTGATGGTCTTACCATAAGCGGATGCGATCAATTTGACGAAGATACTTTAATATATGCTCCTTCCGTATCAACTGATTTTTCATTAAACAGTCTTCTTTTTAGTAAAGATTACAGCATTAATAATATAAAAATAAAAGATGCAAGAGTTTATCTTCTGGTAACTCAGGATGGTCTCACTAACTGGGATATAATGGCTGAAGATCAGGATACTGTTTCTATAGAAAGTTCTTCTGATGATTCTTTAGGAAAAAAATTTCTTTTGAAAAATCTGGATATTCAAAATTTGAATGTGATTTATGAAGATGAATCTGCTAAAATGATAGTTTCTGTATTGAATACAGATCTTAAAGCTTCCGGTGTTACTAATGGAGTTAATACCAGTTTTGAGATGAACGGAGAAACGAAAAAATTTATGCTGAAATATGATTCTGTACAATATATTTCCAATACCTCAGTAAAGGTTAAGAGTTCATTCTCTTTTGACAGTGATAAAATGAAAATTGTTCTTGGAGATAGTAAATTGTTAATTAATCAGCTTCCATTAATTTTTAGCGGACAAATCAGTTTTCCCGAAGACAGTACATATTGTGATGTTCAGTTTAAACAGGCTGAAAGTGATTTCGGAACATTATTATCTGTGATGCCCGAAGTATATAAGAATTATACAGAAAAGGTTACGGTTACTGGTAATGCTGGTTTTGAAGGTGAAGTTAAAGGATGGATTACTGATTGTGAATACCCGTCAGTGAATATTCATTTGTTTGTTAAAGATGGTGTGTTCCAATATGAAAAGTCATCTTCAAAAGTTAGTGATATCTCCATTGATGCTACAATTAAAAAGCCACAAGGAGACATGGATCTTATGACTTTTGATATTCCCAACGCAAGTGCAGAAATAGCTAAAAATCCTTTACAGTTTAGTTTATCATTGTCACATCTTGTATCTGATCCTGAATTTGATGCTTTTTTTAAAGGAAAAATTGATTTTTCAACTCTTAATGGTTTAATTCCGGAGGAGGATATAGAATTAGCAGGTATTATTGACGGAAACATGACTTTAAAAGGAAGAACTTCTTATATAGAGCAGAAGCAATATGATAAAATTATTTCTCTCGGCCTTTTTAATTTTGATCATCTTAAAATAAAAATGTCTGATATTGCTCATCCTTTTGAAATTGTTTCAGGGAAAATGAATATTGACAAATCTAAAATTAATCTTTCTTCTTTTTCAGCTGTAGCAGGGAAAAGCGATTTTCTTTTAAATGGAGAATTGTCCGATTATCTGCCTTATTTTTTCTTAAATAAAACATTAAATGGGAATTTTTCTCTGAATTCAAAGAAGATTGATCTTGATGAATTGTCTGAATGGAGTACATCGTCTGATACTTTAGCCGTTACAGGACAGTTTTCAGCATCAGAGGATAGTGTATTTGTCTTTGATGTTCCGGATCATCTAAATTTTCATCTTAATTCACATATCAGTAGAATGTATATCGGAGGACTCGAAGTGATTAATACTAATGGGATAGTTAATGTAAAAAATCAGAAACTTGAACTTAGTAAATTTGATATGGGTTTGCTTGGAGGAAACGTTTCTTTAACCGGATATTATAAGAATAATAAAGAAAACAGACCATTTTTTAATATGCAGATGGATGCAAAATCTATGCAGTTATCTTCTCTTTACATGACTTCATCTGTTATTCGTCATTATGTTCCTATAGCTGCAAAATGTCAGGGCGAAATATCTTCTAATATAAAAATGACAGGTCAGTTTAATCCTCAGTTTAAGATGATCACTTCTTCTTTGAACGGTAACGGAACAATAAGTACAAAGGAACTTAAGATTTTGGATTCTTCAACTTTTTCTGATTTAAAGTCAGTTTTAAAAGAGGATAAATTAAAGAATATTCAGATAACTGATTTTAAAACACAGTTTGTTATTACAAATGGAAATATAAATATTACTCCTTTTAAAACCAATCTGGCTGGTCAGGAGTTAACTGTCTCTGGCAATATTTCAGTAGATCAGCAGCTGGATCTTATTTTGGGTTTTAAAGTTAACAGAGATGATCTTAGTAATCAGATAAAACAAGTGTTGAATATTCTTCCGGGATCTAAAAATATCCGTCAGTTTGATATTCCTGTTTCAGTAAAAGGATCTATTAAAAAGCCGAATGTTTCTCTGTCACTTGGTAATGCCAGAAAACAAATTAGTAATGAATTTAAGAAAGCCACGGGAAATGAAATTAAAAAATCTGTAGAAGATATAGGAAAGGCGTTTAAAGATTTTTTTAAGTAGCTACTAATATCTGAAATATTTATTGTTGCAGTAGTATTTCATGACGTTTGAATATAAAAAAACTAATGTTTAAAAAACTTCTATAAAAATAATAGAATAATAGTGATAAATATATATTTTTGAAGTTTAAAAAAATAATGAGAACCATAGAATAATGTATTAATAATAAAACGGTGGTAATTCTGACGTAAATTCTTTAAAAAAGAAAATTGATAAATCAGAAAATTCCAGAATGAAACGTTTAATATGCATTATTGTAGAAAATAATTAATTTTAAATAAAAATTTAAATTTTATGAAAAAGAGTACTTCAATTATTCTTTATGCAATTCTTTTTGTATCTGTAATTGTTCTGTTTATTTTAAGTTTTAGTTCAAACGGTAAGAAAGAAAATACAGTTAAGAGTGAAACAACAAAGAGACAGTATATAAAGATGAAAGTTGCTTATATTAAAACTGATTCCCTGATTCTAAATTATGAATTGGCACAGGATCTTCATGATGAGTTCACAAAAAGTCAGGAATCTTTCACCAAGGAATATTCCGATAAACGTAGCAATTTTGAAAAACAGGCAGCTGATTTTCAGGCAAAAGTTAAAAGGGGAGGGTTCCTTACAGAACAGAGAGCTGTTCAGGAACGTGATCGTTTATCAGGAGAACAGCAGAAAATTGTAACTCTGGATCAGGAACTTTCAAAAAAATTATCAGATATTCAGAATGCAAATAGTCAGCAGCTGATGGATAGTCTGATGAATTATCTTAAAGAATACAATGCAGAAAAAAAATATGATTATATATTTAATGCATCAGGTATTCTTATAGGAGATGAAAATCAAAATATTACAAAAGAAATTTTAGATGCTTTAAATTTAAGATATCCTAAAAAGAAAATTTCTTCAAAAAAATAAATCTAAATAAAATTAGCCCGTATATTTTAATGTAACGGTCAAAAAACAAATAGAGAGATGTCAGAGTAAAACCGGCATCTCTTTTTTTATTAATTTTTTATTAATTTTGGAGTAAGATGGATAGCCTATGTCTTTTGTAGAAAAATATTTAAATCGTTTTGTTAGTTTCTCTTCCTTTATTAAAGAGAAATGTATAAAAGCAGATATAATAGTCGTTATTCCATGCTATAAAGAGCCATCTCTTACATGCACTCTTGATTCGTTGTTACAATGTCAAAGACCTAAGGGAATTGTTGAAGTTATAGTTGTGATAAATGAACCGGAGAATGTTACTTCCGGGGTTCATGATCAAAATGTCCGTACATCTGAAGATATTAAAATATGGGAAAAACAACATTCTGATGCCTTTTTTAAGGTTTTTGCCATATGTCCAAAACCTTTTCCTAAAAAACATGCCGGAGCAGGACTTGCCCGTAAAACAGGTATGGATGAAGCTGTACGTCGTTTCGGTCAGGCAGATAATCCTGACGGAATTATTCTTTCGCTTGATGCTGATACATATGTAGCTCCTAATTATTTTACAGAAACAGAAAAATTATTTTACAATAATTCTAATTATGTAGGGACAACTATTTCGTTTCGTCACCGAATTAAAGAACTTGAGAATGAAAAACAGCGACAGGGAATTATTCTTTATGAAAAATATCTTACCTATTACCGGAATGCTATGGCTTATACTGGTTATCCAAATGCAATGTATACAATAGGCTCGGCTTTTGCTGTTAAAGTATATGCATATATAAAACAAGGCGGAATGAACAACCGTCAGGCTGGTGAAGATTTTTATTTTTTACACAAGCTTGCTCAGTTTGGACCTGTGGCTGAACTTAATACTACTTGTGTTTATCCTTCTGCAAGAGTTTCCGATAGAGTTCCTTTTGGTACCGGATTCGCTATGAAAAAGTGGCAGTCGGGAGATCATGATTTACTTAATACCTATTGTTTTCATTCGTTTTGTGATTTAAAATATTTTTTCAGATTAATTCCTGAATTTTATAATACAGACATACCTGATCTCGAAAAAATGGGAGTGGCAAAATCCATATGTTCTTTTCTTGGAAATGAAAATTTTCATGAATCACTTAAAGAAATAAAGAAAAATAGCTCTACGCCTTCTGCTTTTCAAAAAAGATTTTTTCGTTTTTTTAATGCATTCAGAATATTGAAATTTTTAAATTATTCTCACGGAACTTATTACGATTTTCAATCACTGGAAGATGCTATAAAGGAAGAACAGCATAAGTATCATGATAGATAAAATTACAGGTATGAATTTAGACCACATAACCTTTAATTAAA
>JAENXA010000050.1 GCA_016649735.1 Prolixibacteraceae bacterium
AATTTTTACTTTTTTTCTACGACAAAGAACAACTTATCATGTTACATTTTGATGAAGGACTAATTACTTTAGTGTTACATTTAAAAAAAGACTCAAAGTGGTTTAATTCTTTCCCCGATTTTTAGTATTCTACTTTAAGCTTTAATGATTTTTTACTTTTTAATCTTAAATTTGTTCTTTTATTAAATTAAAATGATGGATTATAAAGTTGAATGTAAAGCGGTTAATTCCGGAGCACGTGCCGGAATTATTAGTACAGATCACGGGAAAATTGAAACACCTATATTTATGCCGGTCGGGACAGCAGGTTCTGTAAAGGGAATACACGTCAGGGATCTTAAAGAAGATATTGGTGCCTCAATTATCCTGGGGAATACATATCATCTTTATTTGCGTCCCGGAACGGATATTATACAGAAAGCAGGAGGATTGCAAAAATTTAACGGGTGGAATGGCCCTATCCTTACAGATAGCGGTGGTTTTCAGGTATTTTCACTTGGAGCCTTACGTAAGCTAACTAAAGAGGGAGTCAGGTTTCAGTCTCATATAGATGGGTCATATCATTTTTTTACTCCGGAGAAGGTAATCAATATCGAAAGAGAAATAGGCGGTGATATCATAATGGCTTTTGATGAATGTACACCCGGAGATGCTCCCTATGATTATGCAAAAAAATCTCTTGATCTAACAGAAAACTGGCTTGATCGTTGTATGAACGAAATGGAAAAAACAAAATCTTTATATGGTTACAGTCAGTCACTTCTCCCTATTGTTCAGGGTGGCGTTTATGAGGACTTAAGAGAAAAAGCAGCTAAAAATGTTGCTACATATAATGCTGATGGATATGCTATTGGTGGATTATCAGTAGGAGAACCGGTAGATGTAATGTATAAAATGATTGAAGTGGTTGCTCCTATTTTACCGGAAAATAAACCCCGTTATCTTATGGGAGTTGGAACGCCTGAAAATTTACTGGAAGCTATTGACCGGGGTATAGATATGTTCGATTGTGTTATGCCTACAAGAAACGGAAGAAACGGTATGCTTTTTACCGGTGATGGGAAAATTAACATAAAAAACAAGAAATGGGAGGATGATTTTTCTCCTGTTGATAATAACGGTACTTCTTTTGTAGATCATCAATATTCAAAAGCCTTTCTAAGACATCTTATTGTTTCAGGAGAAAGGCTTGGTGGGCAGATTGCAAGTCAGCATAATCTGGCTTTTTATCTTTGGCTTGTAAAAGAGGCAAGGAAACAAATAATTTCCGGTAACTTTAAGGGCTGGAAAGAAGAAATGATTGTTAAATTGTCACAACGTTTATAAAAGACATCGGGCAGAAGTTAATTTTGGCAAAGGAAAAATATATCGTATGAAGGAACCGTTTTTAAAAACATTAGATTTTTATTTTATAAAGAAGTTTCTTGGAACGTTCTTATATTCTATAGCTCTGATTGTAAGTATTGCAATTGTTTTCGATATTTCGGAGAACCTGGACGAATTCCTTTCAAAGGATGCTTCCTTTCATGATATTTTTGTGGATTATTACCTGAATTTTATCCCATATTTTGCAAATTTATTCAGCTCTTTGTTTACCTTTATTTCCGTTATTTATTTTACTTCAAAACTTGCTGCCGATTCAGAGATAATAGCAATTTTAAGCAGTGGTGTTTCTTTTCCAAGGCTGATGAGACCTTATATGGTTTCTGCATTAATGATTGCTCTTTTTACTTATACTATGGGAAATTTTATTATTCCTCCTGCTAACCAGAAAAGAATAGAATTTAAAAATAAATATTTTAGAAACGGGGTGAATAATTATCAGCAGAATATTCATAATCAGCTGGTTCCCGGAACTTATATTTATATGAAGAGTTATAATACGTCCAATGATGTAGGATATCAGTTTACTATGGAGAAATTTGAAAACGGAAAATTATCATCAAAGCTCGAATCTAAATACATTAAATGGGACAGGGAAAAAAAGAATTGGGTAATTCATGATTATGTTATACGTAAAATTGAAGGTCAGAAGGAAACACTTACTTCAGGGGCAGAAATAGATACTACCTTGAATATGAAACCTGAAGATTATAGGATGTTTAAAAATATTATGGAAACTATGACGCTTCCAAAATTAAATTCTGAAATCAAAGAGTTAAAGATGAAAGGAGTAAGTACAATTGAATTCGAGATAGAAAAGTACCGACGATTAGCAGATTCTTTTGCTTCTTTTATTCTTACATTAATCGGGGCATCACTCGCTTCAAAAAAAATAAAGGGTGGTATAGGGATGCATCTTGGTTTCGGACTCCTGATTAGTTTCTCTTATATTCTTTTTATGCAGATTTCTACTGTGTTTGCATCTTCAGGCTCTGTTTCTCCTGCTATTGCTGTATGGATTCCGAATATTATATTCGGAGTGCTGGCAATATATCTTTACAGAGGAGCGTGCAGAAGATAAAAAAGATCTTGGTATTATAAATTTTGCTGAAAAATGTTATAATTTTTCGGAAACCAGGATTCAATATTTTCCTGCTTTTTCTTAAAAATTCCGTATACAGAAGATCCGCTTCCTGACATAAGAGAAAAACAGGCTCCATGTTCGTAAAGGGTATTCTTAATTTTGCTTGTTTCGGGGTATTTGCTGAAAACATATTCTTCAAAATTATTGGTTATTTTTTCTTTCCATTTTTCGGGAGGAAGCTGAATTATTTCTTTTAATGAATATTTTTCTTTTTTGACAGAAATATGACAATAAGCCTCCTTTGTGGAGATACTTGTGTTAGGTGAAACAAGTATAATATTATACTTATTTAGTCTAATAGAGATTTCCTCTGTTATTTCACCGCGTCCTGTTGCAAATACCGGTTTGTTTTCGAGGAAAAATGGACAGTCACTTCCCAGAGAAAGTGCATACTTATTCTTTTTTTCAGTATTCATTCCAAGACAAAAAAGTTTATCAAGCATAAGAATAGTATGGGATGCATCAGAAGAACCTCCTCCCAGTCCTGCTCCTGCAGGTATTCTTTTGTACAAAAAAATATCTACCGGGGGAAGATTATAATCCTTTTTTAACAGGTGATAGGCCTTTACTACAAGATTATTATCAAAAGATCCCATTTCAGGACGATTTGTTCCGAAATGAAATTTTTTACTCTCTACTATTTCCAATGCATCTTGAAGTTCTACGGGATAAAAGATAGTTTCCAGATTATGGAAACCATCATCTCGTTTGCCTATTATCTGCAATCCAATATTAATTTTCGAAAAAGGATAAGTAATCATGATTATTATTCACATGTACATTTTAGGTGTCTGTCGCCGAAAGCATCATCTATGCGACTTACAGGTGGCCATATTTTGTTTTCTTTAGTCCATTCAGCGGGGAACACTGCAGTTTGCCTTGAATATGGATGTGTCCAGTTGTCCTCTGTTACCATTTCTGCTGTATGAGGTGCATTTTTAAGAGGATTGTCATTTTTGTCGATTTTTCCATTGGCAACATCCTGTATTTCTTGATATATTTTTTCCATTGCAATTATAAAACGATCTAACTCTTCTTTCGATTCACTCTCTGTTGGTTCTACCATTAAAGTTCCGTGAACCGGGAAAGAAAGTGTTGGAGCATGAAATCCATAATCCATAAGTCTTTTTGAAATATCTGTTTCCGTAATGCCGGATTCTTTTTTAAGATTACGGCAATCCAGAATTAATTCATGGGCGATACGTCCTTTTTTACCGGTATATACTATTCCATATGAATCTTTCAAACATGAGGCAATATAATTGGCATTAAGAATAGCCACTTCAGATGCTTTTTTTAGTCCATCAGCTCCCAGCATTTTAATATAACCATATGTAATGGAAAGAACCAGTGCACTTCCCCATGGAGCAGAAGAAACAGCTGAAATTCCGATATGTCCGTTATTCATTACAGAATGTGAAGGAAGAAAATTCACAAGGTGCTTTGCAACGCCAATGGGGCCTACTCCGGGTCCACCGCCTCCGTGAGGTATGGCGAATGTTTTATGCAAGTTCAAATGACATACATCAGCTCCGATAGTCCCAGGATTTGTCAATCCTACCTGAGCATTCATATTGGCGCCGTCCATATATACCTGACCTCCGTAATTATGAATTATTTTACACATTTCCTTTATAGACGATTCAAAAACTCCATGTGTGGAAGGGTAGGTTACCATAAATGCAGCAAGGGTATCCTTATATTCTTTTGCTTTTTCTTTCAATGCATTTATGTCTATATCTCCTGTTTTATCGCATGGAATAACAATAACTTTCATACCGGCCATTGCTGCACTGGCGAAGTTTGTACCATGAGCAGAAGATGGTATAAGAATTATTTTGCGTTGACTGTCACCTCTGCTGATATGATATGCCCGAATAACCATTAATCCTGTATATTCTCCGGCAGCACCACTGTTAGGCATAAGGGAAACATCTTCAAATCCTGTTATTATAGACAGATCTTTTCTAAGTTCTTCAATCATTTCTTGATAACCACGGGCCTGATTTTTGGGAACAAAGGGATGAATGCCTCCGAACTCAATCCAGCTTAAAGGAAACATTTCTGTAGCGGAATTAAGTTTCATTGTACATGATCCCAACGGAATCATCGAATGTGTCAGTGAAATATCTTTTCTTTCAAGTCTTTTAATATAACGAACCATTTCAGTTTCAGAACGATATTTATTAAATACTTTTTGTGTCATAAAAGAAGATGTACGAAGAGAATCTTTTCTGATACTGCATAATTCGGGATATTCTGTTATTTTAGGGTAAGGTTTGTTAGCTGCTTTTGCAAATACTTCAATGATCCAGTTGATGTCGTCTATATTTGTAGTCTCGTCAATGCTAAGTCCGACTTCTCCGTCTTTGAAATATCTGAAATTCATTTCCAGTTCCTGAGATAACCATTCAATGTCTTCACTTTTGACATATTTTGGAAGTACAAAACGTATTGTATCAAAATAGTTTTTATTTATTTGTTTGTATCCCAGTGCAGAGATTTCCTTTTCCAGGAATGCTGTGATACTATGAATTCTTTCTGCAATTTGCAGAATTCCTTCGGGGCCGTGATAAACACCGTAAAATCCGGCCATAGTGGCAAGCAGTGCCTGTGCTGTACAGATGTTTGAAGTTGCACGGTCTCTTTTTATATGTTGTTCTCTTGTCTGTAATGCAAGTCTTAAGGCACGGTGTCCGAAACTATCTTTTGAAACACCTATAATACGACCTGGCATATGCCGTTTGAACCTTTCTCTGGTAGCAAAAAAAGCAGCATGAGGGCCTCCGTATCCCATAGGAATACCAAAACGCTGAGAATTGCCAAATACAATGTCTGCATCCCATTCTCCTGGAGGTGTAAGCATGGCCATACTCAGTAAATCAGCGGCTACTGCTATTTTTACGTCTTTTGAGTGAGCTTTGTCCGTTACTTCTTTAAAAGGTATTATATCTCCGTTTGAATTTGGATACTGAACAATAGCTCCAAAAACATCTTCTGAAAAATTAAAGCTGTTTGCATCTTCTATTCTGAGTTCTATATTCTGAGGAGCAGATCTTGTTTCCAGAACATCCAGAGTCTGTGGCCATATATTTCGGTCAACAAGCAGAACATTGGCCAGTGATTGTACTTTTTTAGCTGAACGTATATGATACATCATAGTCATAGCTTCGGCGGCTGAGGTACCTTCGTCCAGAAGAGATGCATTGGATAGTGGCATAGCTGTTAATTCGCATACCATGGTCTGAAAATTAAGAAGGGCTTCCAGACGTCCCTGTGAAATTTCTGCCTGGTATGGAGTATAAGAAGTATACCATACCGGGTTTTCGAGAACATTTCTCTGGATAACAGCAGGAGTTATTGTGTCATAATATCCCATACCGATATATGTGTTATATACCTTATTTTTTTTCGCTATAGCGAGAATTTTTCTGTAATACTGTCTCTCTGTTAGTCCATCTTCCAGATTAAGAGGAGTTTTTAGACGTATATCAGAAGGAACAGTCTGACTAATTAGTTCCTCCATAGATGAAACCCCCGTTTTTTTTAACATTGTATTAATGTCTTTGTCGCGGGGACCTATATGCCTATTTATAAATTTATCGTTTGCCATAATAACAGCTTTTATTTATTAATTGTATTGCGTAAATATTAAATAAAAAAACTACTGGTTAAATTTTTTCATTTTCATAAAAGAAATTGGTTTGTTTCTTTCTCGATTTTAACTGTTGTTTCAGGTCCGTGTCCGGTATAAATTATAGTTTTTTCAGGGAGTACCATAACTTTTTCTTTTATAGCTTTTATAAGGTTATTTTCATTGCCGCCAGGAAAATCTGTCCTTCCGATTCCACCTCTAAAAAGGGAATCGCCGGATAATAGAAAATTTTGCTCTTTGTTATAGAAAGCGACTCCTCCCGGAGAATGTCCCGGTAAATGAATAACTTCAAGAAAAGATTTCCCTAAAGTAATTTTAGTTCCTTCTTTTAAAAGGCCATCAGGAGGACTTATGGGTTTTAAAGGAATACCGAAAAATTCGGCCATGTTATCTGCTCCGGCAACCATATCAACATCATCTTTATGAATATAAAAAGGTATATGATATTTTTCGCGGCAGAACGAATTTCCAAGAAGATGATCGAAATGTCCGTGTGTATTTATTATTTTTTCCGGTATCAATCCCTCTTCATTTATAAAATTTGTAAGTTCTTCCTGTTCTCCTCTTGTGTAACATCCTGCATCAACTATAATACAACTGCCTGATTCGTCATATAACAGGTATGTGTTCTCCTCTATGGGATTAAATGTGAATTTATGTATTTTCATTATTCTTATTTTCAGTTCCTTTTAACATTGGTACAAAAGAGAATTTACCGTGAGTTTCTTCCTTATATTTGTCTTTTCCGGTACGGGTATAAACAAACATAGTTTGACCTTCATTTGAGCCCAGAGGAATAACCATTCGTCCTCCAATGCGCAGTTGTTTTAATAGTTCTTTGGGAATTGTCGGAGCTCCTGCGGTAACCAGTATTTTATCAAAAGGTCCGTAGGTTGGTAATCCTTTATATCCATCTCCGAAAAAAAAATGTGGGAAAAATCCTAATTCAGGTAATAATTGTTGTGTCCTGATAAATAAATCATGTTGTCTTTCAATGGTATATACTATTGCTCCCATTTTAATCAGAACAGCTGTCTGATAACCGGATCCGGTACCTATTTCAAGAATTTTTTCTTTAGGCTTTACCTTTAGTAATGAAGTTTGATAAGCTACTGTATAAGGTTGTGAAATAGTTTGTCCTGAGCCTATTGGGAAAGCCTGATTTTTATAAGCATAATTAATAAAACCACTCTCGAGGAAGAGATGTCGGGGTACATCATTAATAGCAGATAAAACCTTCTCATCCTTAATCCCTTTTCTCCTGAGGTTATCTACCAGTATTTTTCTTAATCCACGGTGCTTATATGTGTCGGACAAGATCATATCTGTTTTTTTCAAAGTTAGTAAATAGAAGACTAATGATGACTATAAAAAATGTAAGGAACAAAAATAGTTGAAAAGTTGTATCCCCGAAAAAAGTTTATGTGATAAATTATATTTATTTTGTCTTTATGATTCGAATAGGTATTTTTTTTAGTAAAAATTCAGATAAGGAAGTGTTTTCACTTGTCAATTCTTTTAAAGAATTCTCTGTTTTATATCCGTTGAATATCAGAGAAACTGAAGGTATACCTGTCTTAGAAAATAAGAGAGCGATAACTTTATGCGATGCGGTTTATCTTGCTGGTAATAAGTGGAATTCTGAGGAATTTAGGATGATTCTTCGTGAGGAGGCACACCTTTATTGTGAAACAATTCCGTTGCTTAGTTTAGAAGAAGCTAAAAAAAATTATGAACTGGAATTGGAGGCTGGTTGTGTCGTTCAGTTTTTTCATCCCTATATTTTTCTTCCATGTAATATTAATAAGTATAAAAAGTTACAATCTCCGTTTTTTATAAATGGACAGTTAAAATTTGATATAGCAGATAATCTGGAGCAGCAGATTCTTTATTTTTTGTTATTTGTCCTTTCTATAGATAATAGTTTACTTTCCAGGTCTGAAGTCTTTTCTCTGGAAAGCGGTAAAACTTTTTCTGTTCTTAATATTAGTTTATATTTTTTATCCGGCAGTGTAGTTCGTCTGAATTTGTCACCATTGGTTTCTGTTTCTTCGGATATTTCTGTTTATCAGAGAAATAATTCACGATTATCTTTTTCTCTTTTTGATAACAGGAAAGATAAAATTAGAAATTCTAAAAGAAGTTCTTTCGAATATTTTCTAAAATCTATTGACGGAAAACCGTCATTAAATATTTCATTTACACAAATTTATCAGGCTACAAGGATACTTTACGACATAAAGGAAAAGCTTAGATTTCATGGAAGTTCGCTACTGGAAACTGATTTTAAAAAAGAAAAGCTTAAATAAAACGACAATTAATATATTCCGGCGTCAATGAAGAATATAATTCTTTCAATTAGTTTGTCTTCTTCTTCTGTCGGATCATAGTTACTTTTTAGATTATCTCCAAACAGTCGGGCTACTCCCTGCCACATAAAAGCGGAAAAACCACTTTTAAAATCCCTGATTAATTTGTATGAAGTTTTTCCTGTTTGTCGATCTATTAATTTTATAAGAATTCTTCCTTCTGTAATTGAGAGCTTCTTTAATTCAGGGCCATATTTTTTAAATAGTGCTTTCTCTATCTGCTTAATATATTTTTTACGGATATTTTTGTCCTGAGTTGATGTGTATAATGAATCATATGATTCAAGAAGTTTGGATGCTAATTTTGCGTAGGGGTAAACTTTTTTTACTTTTTTCACCAGACGCCAGTATTTGTTTCCAAAATATTTATTGTATGATTTCCGTGGAAAAACAAGTATTGTTTTTATATTAATATGAAGGATAGAATCCTCTATCCTGTTTGTATAAGAGGAATACACCGGCCTGACATGTGATTTAGATTCGGCAATTGTTGTTATACCGGCAAAAAAGAATATAAACAATAGTATTTTTTGCATTTTCAATACGAAGATAATATGTTCTTTTATGAATAAATAATAAAGAACCATGAATTAATAGTAGGTTTTGTATTCCATATGCAATGTTCATTTTAAGGTAAGGAAAAAAATAAATACAGTACTACTAATAACAGAGGTTTAAGGATAATTGAAATAGGTAAATTTGTAATTAATTCTAACAAATGAAAAATTATAAGTTTGTAACTTTACAATCATGTAATTTTGTAACTTATTATTAATAATGCGAAAACTTAAAACTTTTGAACTAAACAGACT
>JAENXA010000102.1 GCA_016649735.1 Prolixibacteraceae bacterium
ACTTCCGGAAAAAACATATCCGGCATGTGGAACTATAACGGCAGCTGCATTATCTACCGTTTTTTGTTCTCTGAATGGTTTAAAAAAGGTTTCCATCTGATGTATAAGCGTGGATTCTTCTCCGGGATAAAAAGTACCTGCAACTGCAGCAAGACGAATTTGTTTGTTTTCCGTATTGTTTTCCCCCTGACATGGGCCGGACAAAATTAAACTCAAGATTATCATAATTTTTAAAAAATTAAATATTTTCATATTTATTCTTTCAATATCACAAATACTAAAGATAATAAAAACTGAACCATTGTCACTTATAAATTCAAGCAAAAAAAGTTAAATTCATAGAAAGCCAGAATATACTGTAAACTTATTATTAATATTAACTTTTATTAACTCAACTTTAATCCTGTTAACTATATTTTGAAATATCTTTGTAATGTTAAGTTTAAGACAAAGAAAATAAAAAAATAGTTTTTTTTCATAGTTTAGTTTAGTTAGTTTAGGTTAATAGAGAAAAGGATGACACAGGTCATCCTTTTTGTTTTATTTAGTTCCATATATGTTTAACTTTTATTAACTTCCATTGACTCCTATTAACTATATTTTGATTTATATTTGTATTGTAAGATTAAAGAAGATAAAAAATAGTTTTTTTTCATAGTTTAGTTAGATTTAGTTTAGGTTTGTAGAGAAAAGGATGACATAAGTCATCCTTTTTGTATTATAAAGGACTTAATGAGTTATAAATAGATTTATTTTTCAATATTATTCAGTTGTTTTGTTCTTAAGAAAACAACAATTACAGAATATCAAAACGGAACAATATTTAATTTAAGCAGAAAAAGATTGAAGAATTAAAAATATATAGTATATTTATATCACTTTTTATTAACTTCCTAACTAATAGGGAATAAATACAAAAAAGACTGTTATATACAACTCTTAAAAAAAGATCATGGGAAATGTAGCTGTGTTTGTTATTTTCTTAATTTTTATCATTGCTTATGTGGTATTGGGAAATATAAAGGTAAAAGGAAATGGAAATGGAGAAATTTCAAAAGAGCAGACTTCAGTACCGGAGTTTGAGGTAAAAGATGAAGAAGTGTCTGCAAAAAATTCCGGATATCCTACAAATAAAAAAAGATTGAAAAAAGATTTTGAAAAAAGATTCTCCAAGGGAAGATCCGACTTAAAAATAAAGCATATTCCAAACAAAAGAGAACCGGTTCTAAAAGAAAAAACTTTTAATGTTCATCCGGAACATCATACTCATAAAATAAGTAATTCTTATATGGAAGCTTTTTCTTTAAAAAAAGCTATTATCTATTCTGAAATTTTAAATAGAAAATTTTAAAATATTGTATATCCAACAATAAAGTATAGAATATTCATTACGAATAATTGAATTAACCTTTTTTTCTTTTATTTTCGTAAACATTAATTATTTCCTTAACTTTGTAATACATCAAAATAAAGGGAAGAGAGTTTCGCAAAAGCGAGATTCTTTTTTCGTTTTTTTATAAAAACTTAAAAAAAAAAGAAATGGGAAAAGTGACATATGTTACACAAGAAGGCTTAAAAAAGATGAAGGAAGAATTGAGCCATCTTATGAATGTAGAACGTCCTGCTATTTCCAAACAAATTGGAGAAGCCATCGACAAAGGGGATATCTCCGAAAATGCCGAATATGATGCTGCAAAAGATGCACAGGGCATGCTTGAAGCAAAAATTGCGACATTAAGAGATAACTTAGCCAACACAAGAGTTCTGGACGAATCAAAGATTGATACATCCAAGGTTCAGATTTTAAATATAGTAACGCTCAAAAACACAAAAACAAATAAAGTTATGAAATATACAATTGTTTCTGAGCATGAAGCAGATCTGAAATCCGGAAAAATATCTGTTGAAACACCTATTGCAAAAGGTCTTTTGGGAAAAAAAGTAGGGGATATCGCAGAAATTAAAGTTCCTTCAGGTATAATTTCTTTTAAAATCATGGACATTTCAATCTAAAAATATGGCAGGTATATTTTCAAAAATTGCAAAAGGTGAAATTCCTTCATACAAAGTAGCAGAAAATGAAAAATTTTATGCCTTTTTAGACATTTCTCCATTTGCTAGGGGACATGTACTTGTAATTCCTAAAAAAGAAGTAGACTATATTTTTGATCTTGACGATGAAACTTACGCAGGTCTGCATTTATTTGCAAAAAAAGTAGCAATAGGACTAAAAAAAGCTATACCATGCAAAAAAGTAGGAGAAATGGTTCTTGGACTGGAAGTTCCGCATGCTCATATACATCTTATTCCTCTGCAGAAAGAATCAGATTTGATGAATTTTTCCAACAAATTAAAATTAACTGACAAAGAATTTAAAACTATTGCTGAAAAAATTTCAAAAGAAATCAAATTGTAATTTCTAAACCATCAGACTATACTATAGTTTCCACTTTTTTAAAAATAATAGAACCCAACTGTTTATTTTATACGGCTGGGATTTTTTTTAATAAAATCTGACCAGCCATTGTATTTCCCTTTAGATACCGGATTTTTCATATGAAGATAATGACATACAGCAACAGCAAGAGCGTCTGTAGCATCCAGTTCAGGAGGAAGTTTTTTGATTTTCATAGTATTCATAAGGAAATAAGCGACCTGTTCTTTTGAAGCACGTCCCATTCCTGTGATAGATTGTTTCACTTTAAGTGGTGCATATTCTGCCACAGGAATATCCATACTAAGAGCCAAGCCCATAACTATTCCCTGTACTCTGCCAAGCTTCAGAATAACATTAATATCTTTCCCATAAAACGGAGACTCAAGAGCAACCTCATCAGGGAGATATTCTTCTATAAGAGCCTTTGTGCGAATAAAAATCTGCTTTAAACGCAGGTAATGATCATTAAAGCCCTTTGTTTTAACAACTCCCATATGTAAAATTTCAGGTTTATCTTCCTTTATTTCAATCAAGCCATATCCCATGACTATAGTACCGGGATCAATTCCTAAAATTCGTTTTCCAACTAAATCAGTCATATATATAATCTTACCTACTTAAAGATTAATTAATCTTTAAGTACAAATTAAAGGAAATATTTCAGAAAGTAAAAATCTTAATTCCTTTATTTAATTCCGCAGGAACTTATCTTATACATCAGACCTTTAAGCTATCAAACCTTCTGGATTTTCATAAAAGTTTATGCGTCAAAATACAAATATAACATACCCTCTTCTCCTACTATTTCATTTATTTTAATTAAATTTGAATACAATAAAAAAAATGAAGGAAGAAACACATCAACGAACAAGACTACCCAAATGGATAAAAATGGAAATGCCTTCCGGCTCTAATTATTCCAGGGTAAAAAATTTAGTTAGGAAAAACGGGCTACACACTATATGCACCAGCGGTAAATGTCCTAATATTGGAGAATGCTGGAATCACGGGACAGCTACTTTTATGATCCTTGGGAACATATGTACCAGAAATTGTAAATTTTGTGGAGTACCGACAGGTCATCCACTATCTCCTGATCCTAAAGAACCTTTGAAAATCGCGAATTCCATTCGTATTATGGGTTTGAAACATGCAGTTATTACTTCTGTTGACAGGGACGATTTACCCGATCTGGGAGCATCTTTCTGGGTAAAAGTCATCCTTAAAATAAAGGAAATTAATCCAAAAGTCAGTATGGAAGTTCTTATTCCTGATTTTCAGGGAAAAGAAGAATTAATTCAGCAGGTAATAGATGCATCTCCCGAAGTAATTTCTCACAATGTGGAAACTGTAGAACGTCTGACTCCGCAAATAAGAAGCGTAGCTGAATACAGAAGAAGTCTTCAGGTTCTTTCATTCATAAGCGATTCAAAAGTTATCACAAAATCAGGGATAATGCTTGGACTTGGAGAAAAAGAAGAAGAGATTATTCAAACCATGAAAGATATAAGAGCAGCCGGCTGTAAGATTATAACAATAGGACAATATCTTGCTCCTCCGTCTTCACCACTTCCTGTAACAGAATATATTACTCCAAAACAATTTGATAAATATCATAAAATTGGAATAGATTTAGGATTTTCTTTTGTAGAAAGCAGCCCGCTGGTTCGTTCGTCTTATCACGCAGACAAACATATTAATGCATGATCCGGGAAAAATAGACTATATTATGGTTACAGAAAAAAATGTACCAAGGCATTTATAAAAATTAAGACAAATGACATCATTTCAATACGAAGATCTTGGAACAAAAGACTATAAAGAATGCTGGGATTATCAGGAAGACTTAATGAAAGAAATTATTGACAAAAAACTTTCAAAAAAGGAACCAATATCAAAAAATCATTTTCTGCTGGTTGAACATCCTCATGTTTATACTTTAGGAAGGAGTGGCAATACTAATAACTTACTTGTAGACAAGGATTTTTTAAACAAAATTAAAGCAACTTATTATAAAATTGACCGTGGCGGTGATATCACATATCATGGTCCCGGACAGCTTGTTGGTTATCCTATTATAGATCTGGAATATTACAATCTGGGTATTAAACAGTATATAGGGAAAATGGAAAATGCAATAATTGATATTATTGGACATTACGGTATTAAAGGCGGACTAAAAAAAGGAGCCACCGGAGTCTGGATTGATGCTGATGATCTTTCAAAGGCAAGAAAAATTTGTGCGATAGGGGTTCGTGCCAGCCGCTATGTAACAATGCATGGTTTCGCTTTAAATGTAAACACCAACCTTAAATATTTTAGTTATATTAATCCCTGCGGTTTCACTGATTATGGTGTCACATCAATTGAGAAAGAAATTGGACAGAAGATAGACATGAATGAAATAAAGAAACTTACAAAAGAAGCTTTTAATAAAATATTCTAAAATCAGAATTTCGTTTTCTGGTTTCGGTATAATCAGATTCTCTATAGCATTAATAAAAAGACAGAGATGCAATATTTAATTATTGAATCTTTGTCTTTTTATTTTGTTTTATCTTTTATCCGGGAGATATTAAATTATTTTTTCATCTTACCCTCTTCTTTTCGAACATCCTGAGAAATACGCATGGCACAGAAATTTGGGCCACACATTGTACAATATTTACCACCTACATGATTCGCTGCCTTATAATATTCAAGTGCACGTTCAGGATCCAGACTCAGATTAAACTGATCTTTCCATCTGAATTCATAACGTGCTTTACTTAGTGCATTATCACGAACCTCAGCACCAGGAAAATGTTTAGCCAAATCAGCTGCATGAGCAGCAATTTTGTAACTGACAACACCTATGCGCACATCTTCTTTTTCAGGTAACGCCAAATGCTCTTTAGGAGTGACATAACAAAGCATAGCTGTACCATACCAGCCAATCTGTGCAGCACCAATGGCAGAAGTAATATGATCATATCCTGGAGCAATATCTGTAACTAAAGGCCCTAAAGTATAAAAAGGTGCTTCATGACATTTCTCAACCTGTCTTGTTATATTCTCCTTGATCTTATGCATAGGCACATGTCCGGGACCTTCGATGAAGGCCTGTACGTTCTTTGCACGGGCTCTTTGCACAAGTTCCCCCATAGTATCAAGCTCTGCAAACTGAGCTGCATCATTAGCATCATAAATACATCCCGGACGAAGTCCGTCACCAAGAGAAATAGCCACATCATATTTAGCAAGCAAATCGCAGATATCATCAAAATGGTCATACAAAAAACTTTCTCTGTTATGCTTAGTACACCATTCTGCAATAATAGAGCCTCCTCTGGAAACCATCCCTGTTAATCTTTTGTCTGCCAGACTAACGTTTTTCTGACGGATACCACAATGAATTGTAAAATAGTCAACTCCCTGTTCACATTGTTCTATAAGAGTATCTTTAAATATTTCCCAGTTAAGATCTTCAGTTTTCCCATTAACTTTCTCCATCGCCTGATATATGGGTACAGTTCCTACGGGTACAGGACAATTCCTTATAATCCATTCACGTGTTTCATGTATATTATTTCCGGTAGAAAGATCCATAAGAGTATCACCTCCCCATTTACAGCTCCATACAGCTTTTTCAACCTCTTCCTTAATACCTGAAGAAGTGGAGCTGTTCCCGATATTGGTATTTATCTTTACACTAAAATCTTTACCTATAATCAT
>JAENXA010000095.1 GCA_016649735.1 Prolixibacteraceae bacterium
ATAAACGATGATTTAAATGGAATTGAACGTCCTGTTTCATTTCCAATAAAAGAGATGAACGACCAACGTGCTGAAATTGTTCAGTCTCTGGCAAAATGGAAACGTCTGGCACTGGCCAATCTTAAAACAGAAAAAGGATTTGGAATATATGCCGACATGAACGCAATCAGACCCGATGAAGAACTTGATAATATACATTCACTATATGTAGATCAGTGGGACTGGGAAAGAGTAATTTCACGTGAGGAAAGAACTCTTGACTTTCTAAAGTGTATTGTGCGTAAAATATACTCAACAATGTTGAGAACTGAATTTTTTGTTTATGAAAATTATCCAGGTTTCGATCTTGAACTACCTGAAGAAATCACATTCCTGCATACCGAAGACTTAGCCGAAAAATATCCTGATCTAACTCCTTTTGAAAGAGAAAATAAAGAAGCAAAAAAATACGGAGCTATTTGTGTAATTGGTATAGGCGGAGAAATGCCAAACGGACAAATTCATGATGGACGTGCTCCGGATTATGACGATTGGAGCACGCCAACCGGTAACAACCATAAAGGATTAAACGGAGATATTATAGTATGGAATAAAATACTGAATCGTTCATTCGAACTTTCTTCAATGGGTATCAGAGTTGACAAGGAAATTTTAATTAAGCAGTTAAAAATAAGAGGAGCAGAAGATCGCAAAAATCTTATGTGGCACAAAAAAGTGCTCAACGACGAATTACCACTGACAATTGGCGGTGGAATCGGTCAGTCACGTCTTTGTATGTATTTTCTGCGTAAAGCACATATAGGTGAAATTCAGTCAAGTATCTGGCCAGATGAAATGATTGAAAAATGTAACAATAGCGGAATACAGATTCTTTAATACATTCTTCATAAGAACTAAAAAAAATAAGCATCATTTCTGGTGCTTATTTTTTTATATTAAATTTTCCTATACCTGACTATTCTATAATATCGCACACTTCACATTTTGCAGCACGAATCAAATCGTTAGGTTTTAAAAATAACTGCAAGCCTCTTTTACCTCCGCTCACATATATTGAATCAAAATCAAGACAACTTTTCTGAATAAAAACAGGATACTCTTTCTTCATTCCCAGAGGAGAACATCCCCCTCTAATATAACCGGTAAGTCCGAGCAATTCTTTCATATGAACCATTGCGGCACTTTTATTACCCGAAACTTTGGCAGCCTTCTTTAAATTAACCTCACAATCCCCGGGAAGAACGATGACAAAAATACCGTTTGTATTTCCCCTTAGAACAAGAGTTTTAAAAACCTGATGTACATCAAGCCCTATTTTAGAAGAAATAGCTTCCGCACTCAAATCATTTTCATCAACAGGATACTCTTTAAGATCATATGGAATATTCATATTATCAAGTAACCTTGCAGCATTTGTCTTTTTTATTGACATCTTTATAAAAAGTAAAAAAATCTATTAAAGAGTATTCAAAAAATCAGTTACATTTTTTTCAATACGATTCTGAATATCCGAAACATCCGACTTAACGAATTTTTTACCTGTAATTTGCTCAAACAATTCGATATAACGATCAGTTACAGAATTAACAAATTCCTCAGTCATCTCAGGGATTTTCTGTCCTTCCAAACCCTGAAAACCCTTGCTGATTAACCATTGACGAACAAATTCCTTGGAAAGTTGTTTCTGTTTTTCACCATTATCAAAACGTTCCTGATATCCTTTTGCATAGAAATAACGGGAAGAGTCAGGAGTATGAATCTCATCTATAAGATAAATTTTACCGTTCTTCTTTCCAAATTCATATTTTGTATCAACCAGAATCAGTCCTTTTTTAGCAGCCATCTCACATCCGCGCTGATATAATTTAAAAGTATAATTTTCCAGCTGTTCATAATCCTCTTTATCTACAATTCCCTGAGCAATAATTTCTTTTTTTGAAATATCCTCATCGTGACCTTCTTCAGCCTTAGTTGAAGGAGTAATTATTGGTTTTGAAAACTTCTGATCTTCTTTCATTCCCTCAGCAAGCACATTACCACAAAGAATTCTCTTACCTTCCTGATATTCTCTCCATGAATGTCCTGTAAGATATCCTCTTATTACCATTTCAACCTTAAAAGGATCACAGCGATATCCGACAGTTACAGTAGGATCCGGAGAAGCAATTTTCCAGTTAGGAATAATATCCTTTGTGGCATCCAGAAATTCTGCAGCAATCTGATTTAAAACCTGCCCTTTGTATGGAATTCCTTCAGGAAGAATAACATCGAATGCAGAAATACGATCACTCACTACCATAGCCATATACTCGTCATTGATGTTATATACATCACGAACTTTCCCCTTATAAAAACTCTTTTGTTTTGGGAAATGGAAATTAGTCTTTGTTAACGCTTTTGTTTTCATATTGTTTTTCTTTTTGTTGAATTTTCATTTTTTTGTCCAGCTGATGTTGTTTATATTGTTTTTCATATGCATCTACAATTTTGCGTACCAGCTTATGACGGACAATATCTTTAATATTAAACCTGACAAATGTAATACCATCTATATCCTGAAGAATTCTTTCTGCCTGAAAAAGTCCGGACTGTTCGGGTGAGGGTAAATCAACCTGAGTGTCATCTCCGGTAACAATAAATTTGGCATTGACACCCATACGCGTAAGAAACATCTTCAACTGATTGGCAGTAGTATTCTGTGCCTCATCCAGAATAACAAAGGCATCACTTAAAGTACGCCCTCTCATATAAGCCAGAGGCGCTATCTGAATAACCTCCTCTTTCATAAATTCTTCCAGCTTTTTATATGGAATCATATCCTTAAGAGCATCATACAATGGCTGCAAAAAAGGATCAATCTTCTCTTTCATATCACCTGGTAAAAAACCAAGTCTCTCCCCTGCCTCAACAGCAGGACGACTTAAAATAATCCGTTTAACCTCCCTGTTTTTCAGAGCTCTTAAGGCAAGGGCAATAGCAGTATAAGTTTTCCCTGTTCCGGCCGGACCAATTGCAAAAAGCAAATCTGATTTCTTACATGCTTTTACTAAAAGATGCTGATTTGGAGTTCTGGCACGAATCGGTTTACCGTTATTCCCATGAAGCAGTATATCGTTATCTCCACCATTTCCCAAAAGTGTACCATCACTCTGTATAACCTCCCTTATAGTAGCTTCAGTCAAAACATTAAACTGACTGTAATGATCAAGTAATAATTGTAATTTCTGTTCAAAACGTTCACTCTCTTTCTTATCCCCCTGAACAATAACCTGATCTCCCCTACTTACTATTTTCAGTTTTGGGAAAAAAGCCCTAATCAGATCAATCTTAGCATTATTAACCCCATAAAATTCAAGAGGTTCAACCCCATTGAGAAGAATAATTTTTTCAAACATATATTAGTTGCTTATATATTATTACAAAAATAAGAAAACAGAAATAAACTATTGATAAAAAACCATCAAAAGATAGTTACTACATTAAAGGTTAAACTTAGATTTAATATTTTCAATCATGGCTATTGCACATCTTTCACCATCTATGGCAGAAGATACAATTCCTCCGGCATAACCGGCACCCTCACCACACGGATAAAGACCCTTAACATGAATATGAGTCATTGTTTCAGGATCACGCGGAATCCTAAGAGGTGAAGAAGTTCGTGACTCAACACCTACGGCTATAGCATCAGAAGAAACAAAACCACGTGAGCCCTGATTAATCATCATAAGACCTTCCTGCAAACGGGAAGCAATTATAGATGGCATATTCTTTCTCAGATTCACACTCACCAAACCCGGAATATAAGAAGTATCAGGCAAACTTGAAGATTCCCTACCTTTTATAAAATCAGTGAGACGTTGTGCCGGAGCCTTCAATGAATGATCACTCCATTGAAAACATTTTTGTTCCAGTTCTCTCTGAAAAGTAAGTCCTGCAAAAATACCATCTGAACTATACTCTTTTAAATCTTCCGGATGAATCTCCACAACCAACCCCGAATTTGCATAAGGAGAATTACGCTGTGATGATGACATACCATTTACAACTATCTCGTTGGGTGAAGTACCGGCAGGAACAATAAAACCACCGGGACACATACAGAAAGAATAAACACCCCTCTCCTGAACCTGTTTAGCAAACTTATAAGTAGCAGGAGGTAAATATTCACCACGCTCGGGAGCATGATAACTAATCTGATCAATCAGCTTCTGTGGATGTTCCACACGAACTCCCATAGCAAAAGATTTTTCCTCAAGAGCAATCCCTTCACGGTTGAGCATCTCATAAATATCCCTTGCAGAATGTCCTGTTGATAGAATAACTCCCGGAAATTCATAACGCGTTCCGTCTGAGAGCACAAGACCTTTACATTCTTTGTCTTTTAAAATAAGTTCTATTACCCTGCTATTGAAATGTATTTCTCCGCCACATTCAATAATCTTTTTACGCATAGAGGCTATTATACCCGGAAGTTTATCGGTACCTATATGAGGACGTGCATCAAGACTTATTTCAGGATCGGCTCCAAAATGGATAAAAACATCCAAAACATCCTGAATTTTGCCACGCTTTTTCGACCGTGTATATAATTTACCGTCTGAAAAAGTGCCTGCTCCTCCTTCACCAAAAGCATAATTTGATTCACCATTTACCTTACTATCTCTGTACATTTGGGCAATATCTTTCTTCCTTTCACTAACATCCCTGCCACGCTCAAATAAAACAGGACGATAACCCTCTTCAAGAAATTTTAACGCTGCAAATAATCCCGCAGGTCCTGAACCTACAATACCCACAGATGGTTTGTGCTCTGCATTTTTATATTCTTTTGTCCATTTAGCCGGTTCCGGTACACCGTCAAGATAAACGGAAAGTCCCAGATTTACCAAAATGTTCCGTTGCCTGGCATCTATTGATCGTCTGCGAAGAACAACTGATGTAATATCTTTTTCATCTATCCCCAATTTCTCAGCAGCTATGTGCGTGTATAAAACACGATCAGAGGCTTCCCGGGGAGTTACTGACAAATTAATCTTTTTCTCTATCACCTGATTTTTTTTACAAATTAATATAAAATTATCTATCTAAAACAAACAAGACCATCAAAAAAGACAAAACAATATTCCGATCTAAGATAGCTAATTAAAAGGAAACATTTGGCCTTACATTTTTTTCACCATATAAAACTTTAGAAACAATAGATATCCACCCTATCCGACTTTATATAAAAAGTTTATAAATAACTTCCGAAACTTACAATCGATAATTACCATACCAATTACTAACAATTATTTGTTAGTAACTAATTGATCCATATACTAAATCTAATCTTTATTTTTTTTAAGTTTGTATGATTAATACAATTATTTTGTCTATAATAAATATAATATATTCTATGAATAGTAAGTATTCCGGCCATTTCATAAGGCATAATTTTGTAACTCCTAATTCTTTGATAGAGCAAGAAAATGATTTGTGTTATATCCCAAAATTACCAGAACATAACTCAAGTAAAATAAAAAATATATACACCCACCTATTCCAGAGAATAAACAAAACATTGTGTTATTCCTTAATATGGAACGTAAACCCAAACTTATATAGTAGAAATAACCCAATGAGTTGGGTTATACAATCGTTACACGCAATACTGAAAAACTAAATAACCATGCAAAAACTTGATTTAAGAAATAATTTAAACCAATTAGTCGATGACTTAAAAAGTAAGGAAATAGTTGAGTTTCTTGATAAACAGGAAGTAAATAAAAATGAACTACTTAGATTAATTGTAGAATCAAAATCTGGATATGATAAATCTATTACAAACAAAGAGAAATCAAAAGTAATTTTTGAATTTAATGCAGATAAAATGTATGAAACTAAATTGTTTTCATCCATATTATCCCATATTTCAAATGCGACTAATAAAAATAGAACGGCATTTCTTAATTTCATTCAATTAAATGATTTTTATTCTTTTCAAAAAACCTTGATATATACATTTGAATTGATTGATAAACTATTAATTAAAAACAGGGAAATTTTTGATGAGTCTAATTCTTTTAATCCAGACATTGCTGAGAAAAATGGTAATCTAATATTACAAATTGTCGAAGATGATTATATTGACTTATCAGTTTTAGATACAGTAATTCACTCCATTAAAAAGTGTAAATAGTAATATAGAAGTGTACCCCTGTAGTAAAAATAAATGTACCCCTATAGAGGTTCAAATATCTTTATAAAAAATCGATTTTCATAATATTCTTTATTTTATATTTTTATTAAAAATTAAAGTTTTTTTAGTTCGATAAGACTCACCATTCATATTTACTAGATAGGCATTATGCGTAAGTCTGTCAAT
>JAENXA010000062.1 GCA_016649735.1 Prolixibacteraceae bacterium
GATTTTATTAATCTGCAGATTCACGGCAATTATTATGAACAGAAACCACCACTTTTATTTTGGCTTGCAGCTTTTGGTTTTAAATTTTTTGGTGTAAGTAATTTAGGCTATAAGATATTCGCTGTTCTTTATGCTTTTTTAGGTGTTTTTTTCGTTTACAAATTAGGTGAAGTACTTTATAATAAAAGAACAGGTAAAATAGCAGCATTCCTTCTTATTTTTAGCGAATGTTATTTTCTATATTGTATGGATGTCCATACCGATTTGGTATTACAGACTAATGTAACCCTTGCTATATGGCAGCTTGCATTATATCTGAAAAATAAAAAAACAGTGAATTTTGTGCTGGGTTTCGTAGGTGTGGGGCTTGCAATGCTAAGCAAAGGGCCTGTTGGTGCAGCTGTTCCTGCTTTTGCATTGTGTACACATCTTGTAATGAAGAAGGATTTTAAACAACTTTTTAATATTAAGTGGCTGCTTGGTATTTTTATAGCTATAATTGTAGTTTCTCCTGCTTTTATTGGGCTTTATCGTCATTTTGGTTTAGAGGGAATAAAATTCTTCTTTGTAACTAATAATATAGGTCGTATCACAGGAGAATATGCAGGAAGTAATACAGATTATTTTTTTTATTTTCATACACTTCTGTATTTATTTGCACCATGGTCTTTACTTATGTATGCAGGTTTGTTTTTTGAATTCAAATCTATTTTTAAAAAGCCTTTCAAACAAAATGAGTATTTTCTGACAGGTGGCATAATTTTATATTTTTTAATTATTTCAATTGCCAAAGGAAAGGCTCCTAATTATATCTTTATTATAATCCCTCTGTTTTCTGTTCTTACTGCCAAATGGATAGCGATTTACGCTGAAAAACTTGAAAGTAAAGGTTGGAAAACACTGAGGACTATGCAATATATAATGCTTGGTCTTTTGTGGATTTTTCTAACTGTAGTTATGGTTTATTTGTTTCCTTCAGGAGAGTGGTATTACTGGGCTTTTTATGTAATTATTCTGTCTTTTTGTATATATATTCTTATACAAAAAGAACAATCCCTTGCTTTGGAACGCTTATTACTTCCTTCAATTCTGACAATTACAATGATTGCTTTTTATCTTAACAGCTTTATGTTGCCATTTGCCTATCAGTATCAGGCAGCACCAAAGGCAGCAAGAATTTATAACAAGGAATCTGTTTCGGGTGATAGTATGTATAATTATTTGTATCCACAGTTTGAAGTATTCTTTTATAGTAAATCTAATGCTTCAGAAATTAGTAATAAAAAATCATTGGAACAGATACTCAAAAAACCCGGATCATGGGTATTTACTACAGCGGCCGGATATGATAGCATAAAGGCACTAAAGGTTCCTGTAGGTGCCATTTATCATTTGAAAAACAGAGGGATGAACAGAATAAGACTTAATTTTATAATGCCTAAAACAAGAAGAGAATCTTTAAACGATACATATCTTATAAAATCAGAAGAAGTTAAATAATAAATTCCTGCAAAATTTATTTATGATGATGAAAATAAAAGTAATGGTACCATTTTGTTTGAACATCCCTCTGACCCTATTATAGCTTTCATGCAAAATAATAAGGAAATATTAAATTTTCCGTTATCGTATTATGCAGGGAGGCTGGAAAAAGGTGAGACCTTTTCGTTTAATGTTGATTTGCCCGATTCTATGGTTAATAAAGATTTCCCCCTTATTATTTATACCAGATCTGTAGATGGATATAGGGGAGAGATGGGGGTAGTCAAATTAAAATAACTCTTCAATTTTTTCTATAGGATGAGCCAGTATTGCTTTTTTGTCTGTAAATACAATTGGTCTTATTAATAATTGAGGATGACTTAAAAGAATATCTATCCATTCTTCTTCGTTGAAGTTTTTATTTTTATAATTATTCCTATAGATAATCGAACTTTTATTTATAAGATCAGTTACGGAACAATTCATTTTTTTAGTTATGTCCAGTATTTCTTTACTGGTTATCATTCCTTCCTGTAAATAATTTTTAATTTCTATATCGTATCCGTTTTCTTTAATATATAAAAGTGCACTCCTGCATTTCCGGCAACGTGGATTGTAATATATCGTAAGAGGAATATGATTTATCTCTTTAATATATTGGTAATAATCTTCCTGTGCTCTAAAACGCCCTAATATGTGAGACCTGTTATAATTATTGGAAAGAGTGTTGTCAAGAATTCTTGATTTTGTATTATCACGTAACTGAATCTTAAGCATTTTCTTTAACTCCTGCTGAATTTTTTCGTCATAGACAGGACATGCAACTTCAATTCTTCTGTTTAGATTTCTTGGCATCCAATCAGCTGAGGAGATAAAGAATTTTTCTTTCCCTCCGTTACCGAAAAGAAAAATACGTGAATGCTCAAGGTATTTATCTACAATACTTATTGCTTCAATGTTTCCGTGAAGATTTTCCTGATTTATTAGTAATCCAAAAATTCCACGTACGATAAGTTTTATTTTTACACCTGCACGGGCGGCTTCATATAATTTATCCATCATGCCCGGGTCAATCAGGCTGTTCATTTTGAGGATCATATAACCCCTTCTGCCGGATTTTGCTATTTTTATCTCATTATCAATCAGACTGGAAAAATATTCTCTCATCATGAACGGGCTCACAATAATGTGATCATAATGACAATTAATATAATTCTGTTTAAAGAAAGAAAATAATTTAGCGACTTCATTGGCAATTCGCAGATCGGAGGTCAGCAAACCTTCATCGGCATAAATACGTGCTGTAGATTCATTAAAATTGCCTGTCCCTATATAAGCGTAATTACGAAAAATATTTTTTTCTTTTCTTTTTATCCAGGTAAGTTTAGCATGTACTTTTAATCCTGGCAGACCATTTATTACAACAGCACCTTCCTCCTGTAACTTATTTGACCAATAGATATTTGCTTCTTCATCGAAGCGTGCCTGTAATTCGATGACCACTGTTACTTTCTTACCGTTACGGATAGCGTTAAGAAGAACATTGATGACTCGTGAATTGTTTGCTACACGGTAAATAGTTATTCCTATTTCTTTTACCTGCGGATCAATAGCGGCTTCTCTTATAAAATCGATATAATGGGCGAAGCTTTCATAAGGGTAGTGCAGGATGATATCTTTCTGTCTTAGTTCTTTTAAAATACTGTTATGAGGATGCAGATCTTTATGTCTAATTGGAGGAAGTTGCCTGTAATAATGAGAAGGTTCTCCTATTTCAGGGAAATCCATGAAATCCTTATCGTTATGATACCTTTCTCCGGAAGCCATATTTTCTGGAGAAATTTTCATTTTTTTTACTATGAAATCAAGAAGATCATGTGGAATTTCTCTGTCGTATAATAATCTTACCGGAGTGCCTTTTTTCCTTTTTTTTAAACTGAGTTTCATCTTTTCAATGAAACTTTTGGAAACGTCATCATCAAGATCCAGTTCAGCATCTCTTGTTACCTTAATGGTACAAGCCTGAAAACAGTCATAATTGAAGAGTGAAAAAATGTCAGGCAGACAAAAACGAATAATATCGTCAAGATACATTACGTATTTTTTATGTCTTTCTTCCGGTAGAACGAAAAAGCGGGAAAGAGATTTTCCGGGTATACGGATTAAGGCAAATGCAAATTTTTCAGGTTTGTCTTTTCTTGAAAGTTTAACGGCAAGATAGACGGATCTGTCAAGTAAGTAAGGAAACTTGTTTTGCCCCGATAACATTATTGGAACCAGATTCTGAAGTACCTTATTCTGAAAATATCTTTTTATAATAATCCCCTGTTTGTCTGTAAGATGTTTTTCATCGATCATGAAAATATTCTGAGAGGCCATTTCTTTCTGAATCGTTTCACAAATACGATGTGATTTTTCCTGCTGATGTATAACTATCTCCTGAATTTTTTCATGGAGATTTTCTGGAGTGAAATTCCCCAGAAGGCTTGTATCTTTTCCCAAATCTACCATTCTTCTTACAGAGGCAACCCTTACACGAAAAAATTCATCAAGATTATTTGAAAAAATTCCAATAAAACGAAGTCTCTCGAAAAGAGGAACATTAGTATCTTTAGCTTCTTGAAGAACTCTCTCATTGAAAGAAAGCCAGCTTATTTCCCTGTTTATAAATTCACTCTTATTATCCATGACATATGATATTCCGGGGTAATCCCTGTTTGTTATTTCTTCTCCTTGCCGCTATACTCCATTAAGTAGGCTTTTATGAAGCCATCTATATCTCCGTCCAGAACCTCCTGAACTCTTCCGGTTTCATAGCCTGTGCGTACATCTTTTACAAGTTTGTATGGTTGAAGGACATAAGACCGGATTTGTGAACCCCATTCAATCTTTTTCTTTTGGGATTCTATCTTTGTTATAGCTTCTCTTTGTTTCCGTAATTCGAGTTCGTATAATTGCGACTTTAGTAATCTTAGTGCATTTTCTTTATTATTTCGCTGTGACCGGCTCTCAGTATTTTCAATGACAATACCGGTTGGCTTATGGTGAAGTCTTACACCGGTTTCTACTTTGTTAACGTTTTGCCCTCCTGCTCCTCCTGAACGAAAAGTATCCCATGTAATATCCGACGGATTGATTATTATATTAATGGTATCATCAATCAAAGGTGCTACAAATACGGAAGTGAAGGACGTCATCCTTTTGTTTTGAGCATTATAGGGAGAAAGACGAACCAGTCTGTGGACACCGTTTTCACTTTTAAGATACCCATAAGCAAAATCACCTTCAATCTGTATGGTACAATTTTTAACACCAACATCTTCACCTGCATTGAATTCGGCTATTTTAACCTTATATCCTTTTCTTTCACCATATCGCAAATACATACGCATAAGCATATCAGCCCAGTCGTTACTCTCGGTACCTCCGGCTCCTGCATTAATTCGAAGAATAGCTCCCAGTTTATCTTCTTTTTCCTGGAGCATATTCTTGAGCTCCAGTTGCTTTACAAGAACTAATGATTTGTCGTATTGCTTATTAATTTCATTTTCATCTCCTTCTCCTGACTCAAAAAAATCGAATAATACCAGCAGATCTTCTACCGCATTATTCACTTCTTTAAAACCGGTTGTCCAGATTTTAATGGAATTAACTTTTTGTATCTGAATTTCTGCTTCTTTTGGCTTTTCCCAAAAAAGCGGATTTTCAGTTTTTATTTCTTCTTCTTTTAATTGTAATAATTTATTATCGTAGTCAAAGATGCCTCCTTAACGCATCCCGACGCTCAACAATTTCTTTTAACTGCTCTTTAAAAATCATAATTTTTTCTTAAAATGTTTCTTAATTATAGAATTGATATTCCCAAACAACAGTAGCCGAGGCAAGAGATTCTGCTTGGAAATAGTAAGTGTTTAATTAGGTTATTTATGTAAAAAGTATGCAAAAACAATAGTTCATACAAAAATATAAAAAAACAATGATTTAATTGAATAATTACTTCGGTAAAAGTATTAAATACTGTTCAAAATAAAAATAATTTGGAAGAGTATCCGAATTTTTTAAAAAAAAACATACCTTTGCGCAATATTAATTAAAAATAAATTCAATGCCAGCAAAAATCAGACTTCAGCGACATGGTCGCAAAGGTTACGCTTTCTATCACATTGTGATAGCTGATAGCAGGGCACCACGGGATGGTCGTTATATTGAAAGGATAGGTTCTTATGATCCAAATACAAATCCTGCTACGATTACTCTTGATTTTGATAAAGCCATAGACTGGCTTGCAAAAGGTGCTCAACCAACAGATACTGCAAAAAGTATCTTATCTTATAAAGGCGTTCTTTATAAGAAACATTTATTAGGCGGAGTAAAGAAAGGTGCTTTCACAGAAGAAGAAGGCGAACGTCGTTTTCAGGTATGGATGACAGAGAAAGAAGCAAAGATTCAGGCTAAGAAAAATCATTTGTCTGAAGAATCAGAAGCTTCTAAGAAAAGTCGTCTGGAAGCAGAAGTAAAAGTTAATCAGGATAGGGCAGATGCTTTAGCCAAGAAAATAGCTGACGAACAAGCTATTATTGCTGCAAAGGCTAAAGAAGCTGAAGATGCGGTCAAGGCTGCTCTTGCTGCTAAAAAGAAAGAAGTAGAAGCTGCTGCTGAAAAAACAGAAGCTAAAAAGGAAGAAAACGTAGAAGTTTCTGTAAAAGAAGTTGCTAAAGAAGAAAAGAAGTAATCTTCAAAAATAACATTTTTTTAAATAAAGGATCATGGAATTTTATTCTGTGATCCTTTATTTGGTCGTTAATTTTGGAAAATATTACTTCTTTTCTTAATTTTTTATTCTTTCTCCTGAATCATTGGTTCGTCGGGATATAGAAAATCATTATAAGGAAAACGGGTAATATGAATTTCTCTGATTTTTTGATAGAGTAATTTTTTAAGTTCTTCAATATTTGTTTTTTTTGTAGCAGATATAAATATTGAAGGAGTATTCTTTTTTCCCATCCATGAATTTTTTAATTCCTCCAAAGAATAGTTTTCTTGTTCTTTAGGGCTTAAATCTCCTTTTTCTTTTTCTATATAATTAAACGCATCTATTTTATTGAAAATATATATTATAGGTTTGTCGGCAGCATGAATATCATTAAGCGTTTGATTTACAGTGTTAAGTTGTTCTTCAAATTCAGGATGAGAACAATCTATAATATGAAGTAGTAAATCAGCTTCTCTTACTTCGTCCAAGGTTGATTTAAAAGACTCAACAAGCGTGTGCGGTAATTTACGTATGAAACCAACTGTATCCGAAAGCAGGAAAGGGAGATTTCCGACAACTACTTTTCTTACTGTTGTGTCTAATGTTGCAAAAAGTTTATTCTCAGCAAATACTTTAGATTTGGATAAAAGATTCATTAATGTGGATTTACCGACATTTGTATATCCTACAAGTGCGACACGAACCAATTTCCCTCGGTTGTTTCTTTGAACATTTTTCTGTTTATCAATTTTCAACAGCTGTTTTTTCAAACGGGATATTTTATCAAGTACAATACGCCTGTCTGTTTCAATTTGTGATTCTCCAGGACCTCTCATTCCTATACCTCCTCTTTGTCTTTCAAGGTGAGTCCACATTCCAATCAGTCGTGGAAGCATATATTGATATTGGGCCAGTTCAACCTGCGTTTTAGCATGAGCTGTTTGTGCTCTTTTTGCAAAAATATCCAAAATAAGATTAGTTCTGTCAAGAATTTTTACTTCCAGACATTTTTCAATATTTCGAAGTTGTACTGCACTTAGTTCGTCATCAAAAATTACGAGATCTATATCTTCCATTTTGATATAAGTGCTAATCTCGTCTAATTTTCCTGACCCTATGAAAGTTGTGGGATTAGGTGTTTCCAGATGTTGGTAAATTTTTTTCTTTACAATAGCACCTGCCGTTAGTGCCAGAAATTCCAATTCATCAAGATATTCCTTTGATTTCTTTTCATTTTGTGTCTGGTTTACCAGTCCGACAAGAATGGCGGTTTCCTGTTTTGGGGTTATGTCTATCATTTTTTATTCATGTAAATAAAAACCTGTAAATAAAAAACCCTGTTCCCGATTATAATCGGAAATCAGGGTTTTCTATATTTTAAAATATTTTATTTCTGGAGTTTATTGCAATACAAAACTAATAGGTACAGTATAGGAAACCCTTACGGCTTTACCTCTCTGCATTCCAGGTTTCCATTTAGGCAGGTTGCTCACTACCCGTAAAGCTTCTTTATCCAATGAAGGATCTACTCCACGCGCAATTTTTGCATTGGTTACATTTCCATGTTGATCAACTACAAAATTTACATAAACTTTTCCCTGAATACCATTTTCCTGCGCAATAACCGGATATTTTACTTCATTAGCAAGAAACCTTCGAAGAGCTGCTTCTCCTCCAGGAAATTCAGGCATATCTTCTACAATAAAGAAAACCTGACCTTCTTCATTTTCTTTTTCTTTTTCCTGTTGAATTATAGGAACTACTTCAATGACTGTATTGTCATTAGCTTCAGTGTCATCAATTACCAGCTCCTCATCAATTTTCGTCTCGTTATCAACAATATTGAGAACTTCAATTACTTTTGGTGGTGGTGGTGGTGGTGGCGGTTTTACTTCTTCTGCTCTTGTAATTGGAACGATTTCATCTTCAACCTGTTGTTCTTCCATTGTTCCCAAGGAACTGGTTTCCTTTATTGTTGTTGTCCATTTGAAAGCCAGTAAACATAAGGCTAAAGAGATCACGAGTCCAATCTCAATAAAAAGACCTTTTTTGTTTTCAAGATCTGCTTTTGGTGATTTCTTTAATTCCATAATTAAAAATTTGAAATATTTTGGTTTAGAAACCTAAATTTCTATTAGCGGCTCTAAAGATAGAAAATTATCTTCAGAATTTGCAAATACAATCTCAATTATTATTTATTTAGTAAAATCTTTTTCTTATTTAATAGTCTCGAACTAATTGATAGTCTCGAACTAATTGACTTTTTGATATTAGTAACTTTTTTATTTTAATAGATTATTTTTTTATTCTA
>JAENXA010000045.1 GCA_016649735.1 Prolixibacteraceae bacterium
ATTCAGTAGATGTTTGTTTTGTAGTAGATCCTGATGTAGACAGGCTATCAATTATAAGTGAAGACGGGTCAATGTTTAATGAAGAATATACACTGGTATCGGTTGCAGATTATGTTCTTTCACATACACCCGGAAATACTGTATCCAATCTGTCCTCCAGCAGGGCATTAAGAGTAATTACCGAAAAACACGGAGGGAAATACGAAGCTTCAGCCGTAGGAGAAGTAAATGTCGTTGCCAAAATTAAAGAAACAAAAGCCGTAATCGGAGGAGAAGGCAATGGGGGAGTAATATATCCCGAACTTCATTACGGAAGAGATTCACTTGTTGGGATTGCATTATTTCTTACAATGATGGCTAAATCAGGTAAAAAATGTTCTGAAATCAGAAAAACCTTTCCTGACTATTTTATCTCTAAAAATAAAATTCAGTTAACACAGGGTATAAATCCTGAAGAAATTCTGGATAAAATGAAACAAAAATACAAGGGAGAAAAAATAACAGATATTGACGGTGTAAAAATAGATTTTAAAGAAGAGTGGGTTCATTTGAGAAAGTCTAACACAGAGCCAATTATTCGTATTTATGCAGAATCAGGCAGCATCGAAAAAGCAGATGCTCTGGCGAAAAGATTTATTGGTGAAATGCAGCAGATGATTAAATCGTGAAATTTATCAAAAAACAGATTTTTTTTACTAAAAAAAAATAAAAAAATAACTAATTTTCACCGTGAATTTAATTACGATATAAAAATATTTAAGTAGAACATAAAAAAGAATAAAATCATGAAAGTAACTGTTGTTGGTGTAGGTAATGTTGGTGCAACCTGTGCACAAATGGTAGCAGGGAAAAACATTGTTCAGGAAGTCGTATTGCTTGATATCAAGCCGGGAATGCCTGAGGGAAAATCACTGGATTTATGGGAAGCAGCTCCTATTAATTTATATGATACACGCCTTACCGGTTCAACTAATGATTATTCTAAGACTAAAGATTCTGAAGTAGTAGTAATAACCTCAGGTCTTCCACGTAAACCCGGAATGAGTCGTGATGATTTAATTTCTGTAAATGCAGGAATTGTAAAAGGTGTAACTGAAAATATAGTTAAATATTCTCCTAAAGCAAAATTAATCATAGTATCCAATCCATTGGATGTAATGACATATGTAGCATCTTTAGCATCTAAATTTCCTGACAATCAGGTTATGGGAATGGCAGGAGTATTAGATACTGCCCGCTATTGTTCATTCATAGCTGAAGAACTTGGAGTTTCTCCAAGAGACGTACAGGCATTATTACTTGGTGGTCACGGAGACAGCATGGTACCGCTGCTACGTTATACAACAGTAGCCGGAATCCCTGTAACCGATTTAATTGACAGTGAAAAGCTGAATGCCATTATTGAAAGGACAAAGAAAGGCGGAGGCGAACTTGTTAACCTAATGGGAACTTCAGCATGGTATGCTCCGGGTTCTGCTGCAGCTCAAATGGTAGAAGCCATAGTAATGGATCAGAAACGTGTTTTCCCGGTATGTGCAAAGCTTAACGGCGAATACGGAATGAAGGGAATTTTTTTAGGAGTTCCTGTTATCCTTGGTAAAAACGGAGTAGAAAAAGTTATTGAAGTAAAACTCAACAAAGAAGAAAAAGCTATGCTTGATACCTCTGCAGATGCAGTAGAGAAAGTAATGGCTGTCTTTGATGGTATGAACCTTATGTAAAACATTTTTACTATTGCTTTACAAAAAACCCTTTGTATATTTTACAAAGGTTTTTTTATTGATTTGTCTGATTCAGAAAGATTCATATTCTGTAGCGAATATTTAATTAAAATTATTAAATTTGAATTATGACAGAAATCCCAATAAAAATTATTGAATTAGAGAAAGACAACTTTCACCTCCTGGTCATTGGGAAAATCGGGCGAAGTAAAAAAATGTACTGGATAGTAGACACCGGTGCATCCAGATCCGTCTTTGATATAAAAGAGGAACAATACTACAAGAAAAAAGCTATTTCTGAAGAAGAGGAATATCAGAGTGCAGGAATCAATCCCGGTAAAATACAAACAGGTATGGGAACAATTCATAATCTGAAATTTGGCAAACTAAAAATCAAAGAAATAGATATGGCACTAATCGATTTGCAACATGTCAATAACATATATGAAAAATTCGATAAAAAAGATATTGCTGTTGTAGGATTAATTGGCAGTGACATATTAAATAAATACGGAGCCTGCATAGATTTTTCTGAAAGTAAAATTCAATTTAAAAAGTGAACATTGTCTTCATTTTTCTTTTTTCTTTATTATTAATTCTATTTTAGATATATTTGCATTCTATAATTATGCAAATAAAAAGCTACATACAAAACAAATCAGTTCTCCGTTTGATTTTTTTTCTTTTAATCATTGGAGTGGCCGTTGTATTTGACAATTGCCACAAAGGATCCGAAGAACTGGCAAAAGAAATGCATCAGCGTTCAGAGACGCAGAAAAAGCAATTCTTTTGTGTATATTTTTATTCTCCTTTAAACTCTATTAAAATATCCTGTTGTGAAAGCAACTCCTTTATGAAGTTTTTATCCGGCAGGAAAAACAAAGAATTCTACATTGAAAAAAATATAGAAAGAATCATTCGTAGTAATAAATCTTTTAGAAAATCAAATCCCATAGTAATCTGTTATAAACGATTTGATTTTTGTCCACCATCAGGAGGGGATGATCCATTCCCGGTTGTTTAATCTTTTTGTATTATTATAATACAGAAGAATATCATTGAATTTCAAAAACAACAAATAATAAAGACTAAACAAAAAAAAATTTTTACAAATGCAAAATAAGGGATTAATTAAAACTTTTGCCATTTTACTGGCATTGGTATGTGCCTACCAGCTTAGTTTCACATTTGTATCGCGTCATGTTGAAAACAATGCGCGTACATATGCAAATGGTGATAAAGCAAAAGAGCTATATTATCTTGATTCTATATCAGGAGAAAATGTCTATAGTTTTCTTGGACTAAAACAGTATACCTATAATGATGTTAAAGGACTGGAAATAGGATTAGGACTGGATTTAAAAGGAGGTATGAATGTTACCCTTGAAGTATCAGTAGTTGATCTTATTAAAAAATTATCAAACTTCAGTACCGATACTACTTTCAACAAAGCATTGGCACTGGCCACGGAAATGCAGAAAAACAGTCAGGAAGGGTATGTTTCTCTGTTTGGTAAAGCATTTACCCGGATAGATCCAAATGCAAAGTTGGCAGCCATATTTAATACTTTACAATTAAAAGAAAAGGTAAAGTTTAATTCTACAAATGAACAGGTACTAAAAGTCATTAGTTCAGAAACAAATGTTGCAATTGATAATGCATTTAACATTATTCGTACACGTATCGACCGTTTCGGAGTTGCACAGCCAAATATTCAGCCATTACAAACTAAAGGTCGTATATTGGTAGAACTTCCGGGAGTAAATGATGCTAACCGTGTTCGTAAATTATTACAGGGAACAGCAAATCTGGAATTCTGGGAAACATACGACAACAGTGAAGTTTATCCTGTACTTTTAAAAATAAACAATGTAATAAAAGAACTTCAGTTATTAAATCAGCCATCAGACACCGTAAAAAGTAAAACCACTGCCCAAACGGCAAAGACTGAAGCAAAATCAAAAACCAAAGACAACAGTCTTCTTAACGAACTGGAAAAAACAAAAACAGCAGAAGACACAACAGCTATAAAAACAGCAGAAGATGTAAAGAAGAACTTTCCACTGTTCTCCGTTTTGATGCCAAGCACAAATCAGCAGGGACAATTATATCCCGGACCTGCCATAGGAACATCACACTATAAAGATACCGCAACCGTTAACCGTTATTTAAGACTTCCTCAGGTAAAAGCCCTTATTCCAAGAACCATGAAGTTTAAATGGACTTCAACGGCTTTTGACAAAGCAGGAGATTATTTCAGATTAATTGCAATCAAAGTATCCACACGTGACGGACGTGCACCTCTTGACGGAGACGCTATCGTAGATGCCAGTCAGGAGTTTCAGTCAATGGGAGGTACTCCGGAAGTATCCATGACAATGAATTCTGCAGGTGCTAAAACATGGGCGAGACTTACCAAAGACAACGTAGGGAAAAGTATAGCTATCGTATTAGACGGTTATGTACGTTCTTATCCAAACGTAATGGGAGAAATCAGTGGAGGCCGTTCAAGTATTACAGGACTTGAATCAGTTGAAGAAGCAAAGGATTTAGCCAATATTTTAAAATCAGGTAAAATGCCTGCTCCGGCTCACATCCTACAGGAAGAAATTGTAGGTCCATCTTTGGGTAGGGAAGCTATAAACAGTGGTATGTGGTCATTTGTAACCGCATTTATTTTGGTACTTGCATACATGATATTCTTCTATAACAAAGCCGGTATAGTAGCAAACGTAGCTTTACTTGCCAACCTGTTTTTCCTTATAGGAGTTCTGGTTTCACTGGGAGCTGTGCTTACTCTGCCGGGTATCGCAGGTATCGTATTAACAATGGGTATGGCAGTAGATGCCAACGTACTTATTTATGAACGTATAGAAGATGAAATAAAAGGAGGGAAAGGTCTTCGTCTTGCTATAAGCGACGGTTATAAAAATGCTTATTCAGCTATTGTCGATGGTCAGGTTACTACACTATTAACAGGTATTGTTCTTTATTTATTTGGAACAGGTCCAATCAAGGGATTTGCCACAACATTAATAATTGGTATTTTCACATCATTGTTCTCAGCAATATTCATCAGTCGTCTTATTTTTGAATATCAGCTGTCCAAAAACAAGAATATAACATTTACCTCACATCTTACAAGAAACTGGCTTACTCACACTAAAATTAAATTTATTGAAAAGCGTAAAATATTTTATGTTATTTCAGGAGTCCTGATTTTCATGTCCATTATTTCAATGTCCACAAGAGGATTTAATTTTGGTATCGATTTTAAGGGAGGTCGTACATATGTAGTACGTTTCGATAATAATGTAAAAGTTGGAGATATTAGTAAAACTCTGGAAAAACAATTTGGTGAAGCACCTGAAGTAAAAACCTATGGTGATAACAATCAGGTAAAAATTACCACGGAGTACAAAATCGAAGAAATTAATGATGATGTTGACAATGAAGTAGAAAGCAAATTGCTCACAGGATTGCAGGATGGGGGATTTATTGCCAAAGATGTAGATATGGTTAAATTTGATAACAATTACAGAATGAGTTCTCAGAAAGTAGGACCAAGCATCTCTGATGATATCAAGAAAGATGCAATGATTGCTGTATTCTTTGCTTTGATTATCATATTCTTATATATTCTTATTCGTTTTCATAACTGGCAGTATGGTCTTGGAGCTGTTGCATCTCTGGCACATGATACCATCATTATATTAGGAATATTCTCACTGTTTTACAGGAGACTGCCATTCTCACTGGAAATTGACCAGGCATTTATAGCAGCTATTCTAACTGTAATCGGATATTCAATTAATGATACAGTTGTTGTATTTGACCGTATTCGTGAGTTTATGAAAATTCATCCAAAACACAGCAGAAAACAGAATATGGATGAAGCTATGAATTCTACTTTGCGTCGTACATTTAGCACATCTCTTTCTACGTTAGTAGTATTATTTGCTATATTCCTGTTTGGAGGAACATCCATTAAAGGATTTATCTTTGCACTTCTGTTAGGAGTTATTGTTGGTACATATTCATCTATTTTTATTGCATCAGCAGTAGTATATGATACACGTAAAAAAGACGATAAAGAACAGATAACAGATGCGAAACTGAGTAAGTAAAATAAAAAAGGATCCGGGAATTCTTTTTCCGGATCTTTTATATATATTTCAGAAAAAACAGATTCATAATTATTCCGGTTTATGAGTCTCAGGGAAGTGAGTAATTATATATGTTGAAAAGAAAAAAAGATGAGCTCTGCAATATTATTTATAAGTGGTAGTGAGATAGTTGTCGTTATACTTGTCGTTTTGATTCTGTTTGGATCAAAATCCATTCCGGGCATGGCCCGCACCTTTGCAAAAGGAATGAAAGAATTTCGTAATGTTACACAGGAACTCAAAAACGAATTGGAAAGCAGTACTGAAGATTTCAGAAAAGACATTGATAATGTAAAAAGCACCGTTAAGAATGAAACAAAAAAAATCTCTGAGGATGTAAAAAACGTTTCCGATAATGTAGCAAAGAAGACAAGGGAAGTTGCAGAAGAGGTAAACAAGGAAATAAAAACAACATCTGCAAAAAAGCAAAAAACAGGGAAAACCATACCTGATAAAACAGATGTTGAAAATAAGACATCTGATGAAAACAAAATGCAAAATGTATACGGATACGATATGGAAGAACCTGAAGGCGAAGCAGAAGTAAAAGATGAAGCAGTCAATAAGGCAGGAGAAACTTCAGCTCCAAAAAAAACTACCAAAAAATCCAAAAAAATCTCTGAAAAAAAAGTAGAACAGGAAGATGGTTCAGACAACGATTAAAAGAATAAAAATAAAAAAACAGAATCTTTGATCAAAGCAACCGGCATAACAAAAACATTTGGCCTTCTTCAGGTACTAAAAGGAATAGACATTGAAATTCCTGAAGGAAAATTATACTCAATAGTTGGTCCCAGCGGAGCAGGCAAAACAACACTTCTTCATATCCTTGGAACACTTAGTATTCCTGACAGCGGTGAAGTCATCATGAAAGGAGAAAACATCTTCTTTATGAAAGAAAAACAACTTGCAGCATTTAGAAATCGTGAAATAGGATTTGTCTTTCAGTTTCATTATCTGTTACCCGAATTCACTGCACTTGAAAATGTGTGTATACCGGCTTTTATTGCCAAAAAAAATAAAAAAGACACAATAGAAAGAGCCGAATCATTACTTAAAGCTATAGGACTTGAAGACCGTATGACACATAAACCATCCGAACTATCAGGAGGAGAAAGGCAGCGTGTGGCAGTAGCCAGAGCATTGATTAACCGTCCGTCAGTAATCCTTGCCGATGAACCATCCGGAAACTTAGATTCGAAAAACAAAAAAGAACTTCACGATCTTTTTTTTCATTTACGGGATAAATTCGGACAGACACTTGTAATAGTAACACATGATGAAGATTTTGCCGGTCAGTCCGATAAAATTATCCGGCTTAAAGACGGCAAAATAGATAACAAATGAACAGGGAAAACACCTACTTAAAAGAATTGCTCGACAATAAAGCAGAAAAATACGACAGATTATCCTTTATAACCACCGATCCTATTCAGATTCCGAAACAATATACAAAGAAAGAAGACATTGAAATAGCGGGATTTCTTACATCTGTTATTGCCTGGGGACGTCGTGATATGATAATTCGCAGTGCCACTCAACTAATGAATATGATGAGAAATCAGCCTTACGAATTTATAATAAACGCTCAGGAAAAAGACCTGCAACAATTTCTAACCTTTAAATACCGTACCTTCAGCAGCGCAGACTGCATAACCTATTTGCGTGCGCTAAAAAATATTTATAATATTCACGGTGGACTGGAAACCGTTTTTACCGAAGGTTACCAAAAAGAAGAATCCATATTCTCATCTATACAATATTTTAGATCAGTTTTTTTTGAAATTCAGCATCAGCACCGTTGCGAGAAACATCTCTCAGATGTAACACGCGGATCAGCAGCAAAACGTGTTAATATGTTTCTTAGATGGATGATCAGGCAAGATAAAAACGGAGTTGATTTTGGAATATGGAAAGATATTCCAAAATCATCACTATTAATACCTTTAGACGTTCACAGCGCACGACAGTCAAGACGTTTAGGATTACTGACACGAAAACAAAATGACTGGAAAGCTGTTGTTGAATTAACTGATAATTTAAGGCAATTTGATCCTTGTGATCCCGTAAAATATGATTTTGCCCTTTTCGGAATGGGAGTCTTTAACGATGTTGAAAAATAATGCTATCATATTATTTTTTTTGCCAATAGAATTTTTTTACAATAGTCTTGTCTAAATTCATTATTTTTGACAATCTTTTATAAATTTAAACACATAGAAATGATTAATAATAGTCCTGAAAAAGAGAATACAAAAAAGAATAATTTTATTCGGCAAATTGTAGAAGAAGATATTCGTGAAGGGAAAAACGATGGAAGAGTTCACACAAGATTCCCGCCTGAACCCAACGGATATCTGCATATAGGACATGCAAAATCAATTTGCCTGAATTTTGGGATAGCTCAGAAATTCAATGGAATAACAAATCTGCGATTTGATGATACAAACCCTTCAAAAGAAGACAACGAATACGTAGAATCCATAAAAAAAGATATAAAATGGCTGGGATTCTCATGGGGAGACCGTGAATATCATGCATCAGACTATTTCGATAAACTCTATGCATATGCGCAGAAATTAATTAAAGAAGGCAAAGCCTATGTAGACGATCAGGATGCCGAAACCATAAGCAGTCAGAAAGGAACACCTACAAAACCGGGAGTAGAAAGTATTTATAGACAACGGTCTGTAGAAGAGAACCTTGATCTTTTTTCCCGAATGAAAGACGGAGAATTTGACGAAGGAGAAAAAGTACTAAGAGCCCAAATAGACATGGCCTCCCCAAACATGCATTTTCGGGATCCAATTATATACAGAATAATTAAAGCAAAACACGAGAGAACAGGAGACAAATGGAAAGTTTATCCTATGTACGATTTTGCCCACGGACAATGTGATTACTGGGAAGGAATAACCCATTCCATCTGTACCCTCGAATTTGAAGTTCATCGTCCGTTATATAATTGGTTCATCGATAATTTAAAAGACGGCGAATATCGTCCCCGACAGATAGAATTTGCCCGTTTAAATCTAACCTATACGGTAATGAGTAAGAGAAAACTTCTCGAACTTGTAAAAGGTTCTTATGTAAACGGATGGGATGATCCCCGTATGCCGACAATCTCCGGATTACGTCGCAGAGGATATACTCCCGAATCAATTCGTAACTTCTCAGAACGCATCGGGGTAACCAAAGTAGACGGAACCATAGATGTAGCACTTTTGGAATATAGCCTTCGTGAAGATCTAAATAAAAAGGCTAACCGGGTAATGGGAGTACTTGATCCTTTAAAGGTAGTAATCACAAATTATCCTGAAGGACAGACAGAAGAAATAGAAGCAATTAATAATCCTGAAGATCCGGATGCAGGAACACATAAAGTAGCCTTTACAAAAGAATTATATATTGAACGTGGAGACTTCATGGAAGATCCTCCACGCAAATTTTTCAGATTATCTCCGGGAAAGGAAGTACGTCTTCGTTATGCCTATTTCGTAACATGCACAGGTATAAAGAAAGATGATAACGGAAATATTACAGAGATTCAGTGTACATACGATCCCGCATCAAAAGGGGGAAATTCTCCTGACGGAAGAAAAGTGAAATCTACACTTCACTGGGTATCAGCCACTGAAAATATAAAAGCCGAAGTACGTCTGTACGACCGTCTTTTTAATGAAGAAAATCTTGAAGGAAACAAAGAAGTTGATTTTAAAGGCTTTCTGAATCCCGACTCACTTAAAGTATTACCTGAATGCTATATCGAAAAATCAGTAGCAGACTCGAAACCACTTGACATATTCCAGTTCGAAAGATTAGGATATTTCAATGTTGATTTGGACAGTACAACTGAAAAACCGGTTTTTAACCGTACGGTAACTCTTAGAGACAA
>JAENXA010000298.1 GCA_016649735.1 Prolixibacteraceae bacterium
GATCCTCATGCATTTGGATATACCGCTTTGTCACCTTGTACAATGCATGGGTGTTGGGGAAGTGCAGGTTTTAATACGCAGGGTGTAGGTATGAGTGCAACTGAAACTATTTTTAGCAGCGATAAAGCATTAGATTGTGATTCTTTAGTTGATACCGGTGTAGGGGAAAATTGTATATTCAATATAGTATTGCCGTATATAAAAACTGCAAAGGATGGAGTTAAGAGACTTGGAAAGTTAATTCAGAAACATGGTATTTCAGAAGGATTTGGAATTAGTTTTATAGATGATAATGAAATATGGTATCTTGAGACTGCATGCGGACATCGCTATCTTGCCTGTAAACTTCCTGATAAAAAGTATTTTGTTTCAGGAAACCAAAGTCGTTTTCGTAAGTATAAAAAAGATGATGATCATTATATGGCATCTGATGATTTAATTGAATTTGCTGTGGAAAACAATCTTTATAATCCATCTGAAGATTTTGATTTTCATAAAGCATATAGTCGTGATGTAGAAGAGGATACTACTTATAATTATCCACGTGTGTGGGGATTACAGAAATTTTTCACTCCTTCCATTGACAATGATGTGAAAATAAATAATTTCCCTGTTTACGATGAACCTGACAAAAAGATAAGCATTTCAAAAATAAGGGAAGCTTTTCGTTTTCATTATAACGGCACAGAGCATGATCCTTATTTAAATAATAATCCCGGAGAACCTTATCGTCCTGTTTCAATTATGAGAACTACGCAGACACATATTCTGCAGGTAAGACCTAATCTTCCTTATGCAATCGGTGAAGTGAATTATATGTGTATGGGAATGGCTGCGCTGGGTGTTTTTGTTCCTTATTATCAGGGGCTTGAAGAATATGTAGAACCATATACTAAGGGCGGAACAGAATGTAGTAATGATTCTGCATACTGGAAATTCAGGAAAGTACAGACTCTGGGTATGACAAATTATAACAGATATGCTCCCTTTATTCAGAGAGTTTATAATGATTTTGAATCTAAAACAGATGAGAATATGAGGGATATGGAAGAAAAATATCTTAAATGTTTTAAAAAGAGTCCCTCAAAGGCGAAACAAATACTTAATGAGTTCAATAAAAATATTATGCAGGAAGCACTTGATATTACAGATAAATTAATTGAAGATTTATTTACGCGAATGACCAGTGATATTGAATCTGTTTATAAATTTCACGGAGCATAAATAATCCGTGTCTTTCGAAACTAAAAAGGAAATAAGTTTAATAAATATTTAAAAATAAAAAATATGAATGTAAGATCAGA
>JAENXA010000158.1 GCA_016649735.1 Prolixibacteraceae bacterium
AGTGGTATTACACCTGAACAACTAACCTATTACGGTCTTGAATATAAATTTGTAACATTATATATTACAGGAAAAATGGATTACAAAGAAATGTTCACAAAACTTGAAATAGCAATTCATCAGTTTTCAAAAAGACAGATGACGTGGTTTCGCGGCATGGAACGCAGAGGAATTACAATAAACTGGATAGATAGCTTAACTCCAATGGAACAAAAAATAGAAACAATAAAAAACTGGCTTAATAAAGAGCAGAACTAAAAGAAACACAAAATTGTATCTCTTTTCATTGATTGTCGTCTTTTACTTCTCTTTCTCTCCATTTCATAATCACTGAAATAAGGTCAGCTGAATCAGACTGACGTAAAAGAGATCCTTCATAAGTATTTTCGTCTTTTTTATTAACAGAAACAGCCAGAAAATCACCACCATGTCCTTCTTTCAAATAATTAATTTCAAGCGACTTTATCTCATTTTTATTTAGAAAATTAATACCAAAACTATCTATAATACGTTCAAGCGACTTTACACTATTTAAATGTTTATTAACATCCAGATCACTAAATAAAACAGGGAAATAATTAGAAACCTCAGTTTTTTCTTTCAGTCTGATCTTCCTTGGCAACCGGCAAACATAACCACCATTAGGCGCAGGAAAATCATTAAAATCCTTAAGCAATATAACCTTCCTGGTATCAAAATCCAGAACCAGCCATAAACTATTAGCTTTCAATAGTGTTTCCCCTTTATCATCTGTAATAAGATACTCCCGAAAAGCATAAATACCATCTGTACCTGAATGCCAGGTTTTTATTGTTATTTTATCCAGCCATGAAGGATAATGATTTACTTCAACATACAATCTGGAAAGTACCCACAAAAGATTTTTACTTTTCAACTGATTAAACCCGATATTATTTCTCTGAGAATCAAACCATGCAGACTCAAGCATTAACTGAAGCAATGAACACAATGATACTTTGCCAAACTGATCCGTCTGATATGATGCTATACTGGTCTCAACTGTGTATTTTTCCATTATACCTTATTTTATTCTTTTTTTATCATACAAAAATATAAAATAGCTTTGAAAATCATCTATCATTTACGACTTTTGCTATTGTAATTAAGTATACATTACATACAATGGAAAAAATCATTATAAAATCTAAAGAACAAATAGAAGGGATCAGAAAAAGTTCCCAACTGGCAGGAAATGTTCTCCTGATGATTCAGGATTACGTCAAACCAGGAGTCAGCACATTAGAGCTGGACAATATCATAAACAAATATATAATAGATCACGGTGCAGTTTCTGCTACACTTGGATATTACGGATATCCTAAATCATCATGTATTTCTTTAAACGAAGTAGTATGCCATGGCATACCAAGTGAAGACACTATACTAAAAGACGGAGATATTTTAAATATTGATGTCACCACAATATTAGGTGGGTATTTTGGAGACACCAGCAAAATGTACACAGTTGGTAAAATCTCTGATACAGCCGATAAACTGATAAAAACCGCAAAACACAGCATGGATCTGGGAATCCAGCAGGTTCATCCCGAGAATGTAATTGGAAACATAGGCTTTGTAATTGGCAGGTATGCACATTCTCAAAAATTCAGTGTGGTTTATGAATACTGCGGACATGGTGTGGGAATTGAATTTCACGAAGAACCGCAGGTCGATCATATTGCCCGCAAAAATTCAGGTGAAGAAATGAGACCGGGAATGATTTTCACAATAGAACCAATGATCAACGAAGGTAAAGCATCAACTCACACTGACAAAACTGATGGATGGACTGTTACAACAAAAGACAAAAAACTTTCAGCACAATTTGAGCACACCATTTTGGTAACAGAAAACGGATTTGATGTACTGAGTGACGTTTCTGGAGAATATAAATAATAAAACAGGTTTCAGGTATTAGGTGTCGTATGTTATCACCTGATACCCGAATTTAATTTTTAATTTAATTATTGTATGACACTTGTCATTGAAGAAAAAGATCTGAAAAAATTTATCATGATAGGTGACAAGGTTTTAATAAAACCAAAAACACCGACAAACCATACAACTTCGGGCCTTTATCTGCCACCGACTGTACAGGAAAATGAAAAAATATACTCAGGATATGTAATAAAAGTAGGCCCTGGTTTTCCTATTCCATCATTAACAGATGAGGATGAACAATGGAAAAATAAAAATGAGGAAGTAAAATATGTACCTCTTCAGGCAAAAGAAGGAGATATGGCTATCTATATGCAAAAAAGTGGAATTGAAATAGAATTTAACAAAGAAAAATATATAATAGTTCCTCATTCGGCTATAATTATGATAATCCGTGATGAAGACTTATTTAAATAACTTATTAGTTTAAAAAACATTTATTTACTTGTAATAACTAAAAAATGAATCCACAGGCAGAAGACTTAAATCAGATCATCCGGGAAAATAATCCTGCTGTTTATGAACTTTTATCAAAAAAAGGGAAAAACGTATTCTTTCCTACAAAAGGTATTCTGGGACAATCAGCAGACGCAAGAGGAACAAAAATCAACGCAACCATCGGAATAGCAAAAGAAGACGATGGAACTCCAATGCGACTGGATTGTATAGAAAAAAATATCAACATTGATCCTTCCAAAGTATTTCCATACGCTCCCAGTTTCGGCAGACCCGACATCAGGAAAGAATGGGAAAAAATGATCTGTAAAAAAAATCCGGGACTTAAAGGCAAGGAACTAAGCCTTCCAATAGTCACCAGTGCACTTACACATGGAGTAAGTATGCTTGGTTATATGTTTGTAAACGAAGGAGACAGAATAATTCTTCCAGACTTATTCTGGGGGAACTACAATCTGATACTGCAAAACGGATACGGAGCTGTACTTCAAAAATTCAACTTTTTTAAAGATAAACATATAGACCTTGATGCAATAAAATCGAGCCTTGAGAAAGATGGTATCGGCAAAAAAATACTAATACTAAACTTTCCAAATAATCCGTCAGGATACTCTCCGACAATAAAAGAGAGTGAAGCAATAGCAGCAATACTCAAAGAATCAGCACAAAAGGGAAACAAAATTATCGTAATATGCGATGATGCATATTTTGGTCTGCTATATGAAGATGGAATAAGTCAGGAAAGCATATTCTCCTATCTGGCCGATCTTGATTCTAATATTCTGGCAATTAAAGTAGACGGAGCAACTAAAGAAGACTATGTATGGGGATTCCGTGTAGGATTTATAACATACGGAATAAAAGGAGGAGACAAAAACTTATATGCAGCCCTGGAATCAAAAACGGCCGGAGCCATTCGTGGAAATATCTCCAACGCTCCTAATATATCACAGTCACTACTTATGTCTGCTTATGAAAATCCTGATTACGACAAACAGAAACAAGCAAAATATGAAATTTTAAAAAGTCGTTATACAGCTGTAAAAGAAGCATTAAAAGAAAAGAAATATTCAAAATACTTCAATCCATTACCTTTTAACTCAGGATACTTCATGTGCATTAATCTTGCTGAAGGAATCGATGGTGAAAAACTCAGAGAACTTCTTATAAAAAAATATAATATCGGAGTTATAAATATGAGCGGCAATATAAGACTGGCATTCTCAGCTGTTCCCCAAAAAGATATTCATGCTTTATTCGAAGGAATATATCAGGCCTGCAAGGAACTAAAAAAATAAAAACAAGTTTTCGTCCTCACTTTTGGCACAAACCTACAGGTTTGTGCCATTATAATTTCTGCAAATGATAAACCATAAAAAACATAGCAAGCCCGCCTAAAAGTAAAATTATGTGTATAATATTCTGCCATACTTTCTTCTTTTTTCTGATCAAAAAAGCAATTAACCCAATAACCGCAAGAATATTTAGCCCTTTAAAATATACAATAGCTTTAGCCTCAGGTGGGACAATTATCCCTTTGAGTACAACAGGAACTATAATCTGACCTGTAATAAGCACCCATGACGAAAAAATCCCCAGTAAAAAAAACAATCCATCTCCCACCCAGCGAATCTTATCCTTATTTTCAGCCCAGGAATAAATTATTAAAATCATAGCCATAAAAAGAACCCATTGCGAAGATGTAGTTATAAGTAAAAACGACTGTCTGTCCATTTAATATATTTATATTTAAAACAAATGTGTATAATTTTGAACAAAATAAAAAATAAAACGCATAATAAAACAACCGTTTTTATAT
>JAENXA010000106.1 GCA_016649735.1 Prolixibacteraceae bacterium
AAAACAATGCCTAAAAAAACGATATCTAAAAAGACTTCACCTAAGAAGGCTTTGATAAAGAAGACTTTTTCCAGAAAGACTTCTTCCGGAAAATCTTCGCCAAAGAAGACTTCCAATAGAAAAAGTTCGTTTAAGAAGACTTCCTCTAAAAAGACTACAGGAAGGAAAATATCCATTTTTCTGTTGAAAATAGCCGGAGTTTTTTTTATGTTGTTGTGTCTTTTCTTTTTTGTAGTTTATCTTGGTTTTCTTGGTGATGTTCCTACAAACGGGCAGCTTGAAAAAATTAAAAAAGCTCAGGCCTCTGAAGTTTTTTCAGCCGATGGTATATTATTGGGAAAATATTATATTGAAAATAGGAGCAATGTTAGTTATAATGAAATTTCTCCTAATGTTATCAATGCATTGATAGCAACAGAAGATTCCCGTTTTTATAAACATCGCGGAATTGACGAAATGGCTCTTCTTCGTGTATTTGTAAAAACTATTCTTTTCAGAGAAAGGAGTTCAGGTGGAGGAAGTACACTTAGCCAGCAAATTGCCAAAAATCTTTATCCAAGAAATAACCTTGGTATTTTTTCTATGCCTGTCAATAAATTGCGTGAGTCTATAATAGCCTATCGTCTGGAGAGAATCTATACTAAAAAAGAAATTCTTAAGCTATATTTAAATACTGTTCCTTTTGGCGAAAGCACGTATGGAATTGATGTTGCATCAGAACGGTTTTTTCACAAGAAGCCTGTTGCACTGACAGTAGATGAAGCAGCTATACTGATAGGAATGCTTAAGGCCAATCAGTCATATAATCCCCGGCTGCACCCTCAGAGTTCGTTAGAACGCAGAAATGTGGTTATAGGTCAGATGGTAAAATGTAATTATCTTACAGAAAAAGAAGGGAAATTTTATCAGAACAAACCACTGTCAATAAATTATTATAAATTATCATATAATCAGGGACCTGCACCTTACTTTGTTGAGATGTTGCGTTTGCAGCTTAATGAGTGGTGCAGGGAGCATAAAAAAAAGAATGGTGAATCTTATAATTTATACACTGACGGATTAAAAATTCAGACAACACTAAATTCTTCAATGCAGTCTTATGCCAGGAAATCAGTTAGTGAAAAAATGAAATCTTTGCAGGGTGTATTCGACGACCATTGGAAAAACAGAGACCCTTGGGAAAAGAGCCCTTCTATATTGAAACGCGCTGTTTTAAGAAGTGAACGATACCGGGTTATGAAAGCTAATGGAAAGAGTAAAGACGAAATTCAGAATGCTTTTAATCAGAAGCGGAAAATGGAAATTTTCACATGGGACGGTGACCAAGAGGTTTACATCACACCAATGGATTCTTTAAAAAGATATCTTCGTCTGCTTAATGCCGGTTTCCTTGCAATGAACCCTAAAACAGGAGCTATAAGTGCCTGGGTAGGTGGAATTGATTTCAGATCATTTAAATATGATCATGTGCAGTCTCCCCGTCAGGTAGGGTCCACTTTTAAACCTATTGTATATCTTTCAGCTATTCAACAGGGGATGAGTCCGTTTGATTATTATTCGAATGAGCGTAAAGTGTATACAAATTATAAAAACTGGTCTCCGCGAAATTCTCACAATGATTATACGGGATTTTATTCAATGCAGGGTGCTCTTGCAAAATCATTAAATACTGTTGCTGTAGATCTTTTGGTTAGTTCAGGTGTGAAAAATACCATACAAATGGCTCATGATCTTGGAGTAAATCAGGAACTTCCTGAGGTCCCTTCTCTTGCTTTGGGGACGGCTTCCATAAGTATTGAAGAAATGGTGGCGACATATAGTTCTATATTAGATGGCGGTATATATCATGAACCATATTATCTTGTTTCCATAAAAGATAATAATGGAAATATAATAGGTGATTTCAAAAGGAAACAGCCGGTAAAATCTTCAGCCGACAGAATGAATTGTCAGATTGTTGTCCATATGCTGGAATCAGTTATTGACAGCGGTACCGGAAAATCCATTCGCAGAGTTTTTCATATACCGGGAAGTTTTGCCGGAAAAACAGGAACAACACAGAACCAGTCTGATGGTTGGTTTATTGGTATGAATCCAGATCTGGTAGCAGGTTGCTGGGTAGGAGCTGAAGACCCTGGGATACATTTCAGGACAATTACATACGGACAGGGAGCTTATATGGCATTACCGGTTGTTGGAAGTTTCTTCGACAAATTATATAAAGATCCTGATTTTTCACGTATGCAATACAGTCATTTTGCAGAACCTTCTTATATTACAAGGATGAAACTTGACAGGGAACCATATAAAGAAACAATTGGAAGAAAATTTCTTAAAGACAGAAAAGAAAATAGCTCATTTAGTTATAAAGAGAATAAGGAAGAAAGTAGTGTGAAGAAAAAAAATAACATATGGAACAGAATTCGTTCTATTTTTAGGAAAAAGAAATAAAAGTTATAGAAATTAAATTATTGCGATGAATCATAAATTTCCGACATTATTTAAATTTTATCGCTGGCGTCTGAGACATCTAAGCGATCGGAAATTAGTCCTTATATTGAGCCCCATTATAGGAGTATGCGCAGCTCTTGGTGCTGCTGTTATAAAAAAATCAGTTAAAGGAATACAGTATCTGGTTGATTTTTTTACCGGTAATGAAGCCCTTAACTATCTCTATGTTTTTTTGCCTTTCATTGGAATTTTGATAGTAGTTATTATTGTAAAATTTATTATTCGCAGTCCGGTTCGTCATGGTATTCCCAACGTTTTACATAGTATATCATGCCGTAAAGGAGAACTAAGTAAACATAATTTATATTCATCTATCCTTACCAGTGTACTTACTGTAGGTTTTGGAGGTTCCGTAGGACTGGAAGGACCTGCTGTAGCAACAGGTGCTGCATACGGATCGTGGTTCTCAAAAGCTTTCAGACTTGATTACAGATATAAAGTTCTGATGCTTGCCTGTGCAAGTTCCGGAGCTATGGCTGCTATTTTTAAGGCCCCTATTACCGGTATTGCATTTGCCATAGAGATAGTTATGATTGATGTTAATACATTCTCTCTTGTTCCCTTGTTGCTGACTATCCTTTCGTCAATCATAACTTCATATTTTTTTATGGGGGATGAAGCACTATATCCTTTTAAGGTAACGAGCTCTTTTCTTATCAGTGATTTTCCAATGTATGTTGTATTCGGTATTTTTGCCGGTCTTTTTTCAGCTTATTTTACAAAAATATTTATTTGGATTTCAGATTTCTTTGAAAAAATAAAGAGTGTCTGGAATAGACTTTGTATTGGAGGTTTTTCATTGGGAATTATTATTTTCTTTTTCCCTTCACTGTATGGCGAAGGATATCATTTTATTAATTCCTGCATACATGGAAACATAGATTATTTATTTGATAATTCTTTGTTTTTTAACGTGAATGATAGCTTCCCTATAATGGTTTTACTTATTTTGGCAATCTGTTTTTTAAAAGTGATAGCAACTTCCATTACATTCGGTGCAGGAGGTGTAGGTGGCATTTTTGCACCTGCCTTATTTGCCGGAGCTAATATGGGGATGTTCTTCGCATTGATTTGTGACAAGTTTAACATCTTTCAGACTGATAAGAATAATTTGGTATTGATAGGAATGTCTGGAATGATTGCCGGAATATTGCAGGCTCCGCTTACAGGAATTTTTTTAATTGCAGAGATTACAGGCGGATATAGTTTGTTTGTGCCGTTAATGATTGTTTCGTTGTTTTCATATCTGACAGTGAGAATTTTTGCTCCTAACTCGGTTTATCATTATCAGTTGGCACAGAGGAAGGAACTTATGACGCATGATCAGGATACGAATGTTTTAAGGATGATGGAAGTGAATAAATTGGTAGAGACAGATTTTATTGCATTGCTTCCTGATGATAAATTAAGAAAGCTTGCAGATGTTATTTCAAAGTCACATAGGAATTTATTTCCTATAGTTGATGAAAACGGTAATATGAAAGGGATGTTGAAGATGGATGATGTTCGTGAAATCATTTTTAGAAGTGAATTGTATGATAAGGTATTTATGAAAGATTTAATGTATATGCCTGAATATTCCATTTCAACTAATGATACTATGAAAGATGTAGTGAAAAAGTTTGGGAAAAGCGGACGTTACAATATTGCCGTTATTGATGACGGTAAATATGTAGGATTTATTTCCAGAGCGAGAGTTTTTTCACGTTATAGAAAAGAGATGAGTTTATTTTCGCATGATTGATTAATGTTGAGAGATGTTTAGAATAATAGAGAGAGACTGGAATTCTTTTAGAATTCATTTTTTTGTTCATAATAAAATTTATTGGTTAAGCTTTATTATCGGGATATTAAGTGGCTGTGCTTCACTTATCCTGAAAAATTTGATTCAGTTTTTCAAAGAATTCCTTATGGGAGACTTTGGAACTGAAAAATATTTGCTTTTTATCCTGCCACTTGCAGGTATTATAATAACTGTTTTAATCGTTCGTTTTTTTATTAAAGATGACCTTGGACATGGAGTAACTCTGGTACTATCGGCCATCAGTAATAAAAAAGGCAGAATAAGAAAACATCATACATTTTCCAGTGTCATTACCAGTGCTATTACTATTGGATTTGGCGGATCTGTAGGAAGTGAAGCCCCTGCTGTAATAACAGGATCGTCCATAGGTTCCAATATTGCCCGTATGTTTCATCTTAATTATTACGATACACTAATATTATTGGGGTGTGGAGCTTCAGGAGCAATTTCCGGAATATTTATGGCACCACTTGCAGGAATAGTATTTACTCTGGAAGTTTTAATGCTTGATCTTACAATGTCTTCTCTTATTCCTATTCTTATTTCATCAATTACGGCTGCTGTACTTACCACATTATTTATGGGAAATGCCGTAATGCTTCAATTTCATATTGTCAATTTATTTGATTACACAAATATTCCGTTTTATATTATTCTTGGTATATTTTCAGGATTTGTTTCACTCTATTTTACAAGAATGTCGATGTGGTTGGAGAGTAAGATGAAAGCAATAAAGAGTCAGTGGCAGAGAATATTGCTTGGAGGATTACTTTTAGGTTTGCTGATTTTTCTATTTCCTTCGTTATGGGGTGAGGGATATTCTTCAATTATTGACGTATTTAATGGTCACGGAGCTTCTTTATTAAGCAATTCAGCCTTTGCTGGTATTAATAATCCATGGTTCTTTTCTATTTTCCTTTTGTTACTTATCTTTTTTAAGGTAATTGCAATGACAGCGACTTGTGGTTCAGGTGGTGTAGGTGGCATTTTTGCTCCGTCACTATTTGTCGGAGCTATAACCGGTTATTTTGTTGCGTTTTTATCAAATACTATTTTAGATACCAATCTTCCGGTAGATAATTTTGCGGTTGTAGGGATGGGGGCTATGATGGCCGGGGTGATGCACGCTCCATTACTGGGTATCTTCCTTTCAGTAGAAATCACAGGCGGATATCAGTTGCTTTTCCCTCTGATTATAAGTTCCCTGATTTCTTATATTACTATAATCCAGTTTGAAACTCATTCTATATATACCAAGAGACTGGCATTAAACGGAGACCTGATTACGCACCATAAAGACAATGCAATACTTCATTTTATGAAAGTTGGTGGACTTATAGATACTAATTTTCAGATAGTACCGCCTGAAGCTTCTTTGGGAGATCTTACAAAAATTATTATAAAATCAAAAAGAGATTTATTCCCGGTAGTAGATGCTGATGGTTCGTTAAAGGGAATGTTGAAGATGACAGATATACGTGATATTATTTTCAGACATGAACTTTATGATAAAGTATTTGTTAAAGATATAATGTATATGCCTGAATATTATATTTCTCCGCATGATTCTATGAGAGAGGTTGCTGCAAAGTTTGAATCAAGTAACCATTACAATTTGGCAGTTATTGATGATGGTAAATATGTAGGATTTATCTCCAGAGCCAGAGTTTTTTCATTTTACCGTAAGGAAATGAGGAGTATTTCGCACGATTAACGATAGTATTAA
>JAENXA010000010.1 GCA_016649735.1 Prolixibacteraceae bacterium
AATAAACAGGATATAACTAAAATTCTGTTTTGATATATTTTTAATTAAATTTAAGGTTTAATCAGAAGAAAAACTCATACATATGCAAAAGTTTTTTGTTTTCAATATACTTTTTTTTGTAATTTGTTTAAATGCCTATTCGCAAATAGAAGTTACCGGTCTTTTTGTGGATAATAAAATTAATCCTTTGGGGATTGATGAATTATATCCGGAACTGAGCTGGCAATTATCTTCTACTAAAAGGAATGTCACTCAAAGTGCTTTTAATATTCGTGTGAGTGAAGATCCTGAATCATTGGAAAAAGGTGAAAATCTTATTTATTCTACAGGAAAGATTTATTCGGATCAGTCGGTTTCTGTTCCATTTACAGGAAATACAATAAAGCCTACTCATAAGTATTACTGGCAGGTACGTGTATGGGACCAGAGGGATAAAGCTTCAAATTGGAGTAAACCGGGTTTTTGGGTTATGGGTATTATGGCCCCTCAGAACTGGACTGCTAATTGGATACAGGAAGATTTTCCTGAAAAAGAATCGCGTGTTTCTCCTGTTTTTAGAAAGGAATTCATGAATGAGAAAAAAGTAAGACTTGCAGTAGCTCTGATTACTGCTCATGGATTATATGAGGCCAGACTAAACGGAAAAAAAATTGGAAATTGTTGCCTTACTCCTGGTTGGACTTCTTATGACAAGAGGATTGCTTATCAAACATACGATGTTACCAAATTATTAAAGAAAGGCCGAAATGCTATAGGAGCGATTTTAGGAGATGGATGGTATAGAGGTCCCATTAAAAATGAAGGGAAAAATTTTTACGGGAAAGATCTTTCTTTTTTATTTCAGATGCATATATTTTATGAGGACGGTACTTCTGAACAGATTGTTTCTGATGGTTCATGGCTTTGTTCTACAGGAGCGATTTTATCTTCAGGTATTTATGATGGGGAAGTTTATGATGCCCGTTATGAAAAGGAAGGATGGGATAAGGCTGACTTTGATGATACCGGATGGCGTGCAATTGTACAAAAAAATTATCCTTTAACGGATTTGGTGACTACAGAAAATGAATCAATACGGAAACATGAGTTATTTAAGCCTGTCAAAATTTTCACAACCCCCAAGGGAGATAAAGTAATTGATTTCGGTCAGAATATAGTGGGCTGGGTTCAGATGAAGGTCAGAGGGAAAGCAGGAGATAGAATAACAATTTCACATGCTGAAGTTCTTGATAAGAATGGTGATTTTTACACAAAAAATTTACGGAAAGCAAAACAGATAAATACTTATATACTCAGAGGTGATAGTGTGGAGGTTTTTGAGCCTCATTTTACATGGCAGGGTTTCAGGTATATTAAGATAGAGGGATATCCTGGAGAATTAAAAACTGATAATTTTAAGGCTTATGCTTTATATTCTGATATGAGACCCACCGGTACTTTTAAATGTTCTGATGACTGGGTGAATAAACTTCAGCATAATATACAATGGTCTCTGAAAGGTAATTTTTTAGATATACCAATGGAAGGCCCGCAGCGTGACGAAAGGTTTGGATGGACAGGCGATATTCAGGTTGCTTCACGTATGGCAGGTTTTAATTTTGATATACACAGTTTTTTGAGCAAATGGCTTAAGGATCTTTCTTTAGATCAGAATAAAAATGGTTCTGTTCCTGTGACTGTTCCTGATGTTTTTCATGATGGAAAATGTAGTCCTGGATGGAGTGACGCTGCTACTATTGTCCCATGGAATATGTACATGATATATGGCGATAAAAAATTGCTTGAAGATCAATATGAAAGTATGAAGAAATGGGTTGATTATATAGATTCAGTGAGTGTAGGTGATTTATGGATACCGGATTTCTCTTATGGTGACTGGTTGTTTTATAGTCCTGAGGATGATGCTGATGGTTGTGCTGCCGTAACAGACAAAACATTAATAGCTCAGTGTTTTTTTGCATGTTCTACACAGAAAATTATTGAAGCTGCTAAAGTCCTGGAAGATAAAGAAGATGATATTTACCATTATGATTCATTGCTTACAAAGATCAAAGATGTTTTTGTACATGAATTTGTTACACCTTCAGGGAGGTTGGTTTCACAGACGCAGACTGCCTATGTACTTGCTTTAAATTTTGATATGCTCCCTGTCGGTCTTCGTCCTGAAATTGCTTTGCGTCTTGTGCAAAATATACATTCTTACGAAAATCATCTTACTACTGGTTTTTTGGGGTCTCCATATCTTTGTCAGGTGTTAACACGTTTTGGCTATACTGAGGTGGCTTATGATGTTTTTTTACAACGTACTTATCCTTCGTGGCTATATCCTGTTTCTATGGGAGCAACTACTTTGTGGGAACGCTGGGATGGTATTAAACCGGACGGAAGCTTCCAGAATGCAGAAATGAATTCATTTAATAACTATGCCTATGGATCAATCGGAGACTGGATGTATAGAGGAATTGCCGGTATAGATACTAAACCGCAGAATCCTGGTTATAAGTCAATTATAATTAAGCCTCTTGTTACAAACAGACTTTCATATGCGAAGGCAGAATTAGATACTTATTATGGTAAAATTGTATCTTTCTGGAGCCGTAAAGAATATAAACTTTCATTGCATGTTGAAATTCCGGTAAATACTACTGCTGATATTTATATACCTGCAATGGAGCATAATAAAATTTATGAAAACAAAAAGATTATAACCTCCGGAAAAAAATGGAAAATTGACAGAAATCAAAAAGGTTATGCCATTGTTCATATTGGTTCAGGCCAGTATGACTTTAGTGTACAATAAAAAATGCTTTCCGGTTGAGAAAAGCATTTTTTGTTTTAATTAGTATTTTTATTTATGCATCAATATTAGCGTGCTGCGCATTTTCTTCGATAAATTTTCTGCGTGGCGGAACATCATCTCCCATAAGCATACTGAAAACACGATCTACTTCTACTGCATTTTCAATTGTTACCTGACGAAGTGTACGTCCTTCCGGAGTCATTGTTGTTTTATCAAGCTCTTCTGCATTCATTTCACCCAGACCTTTGTATCGCTGAACATGAACATTATCTGCTCCCCATTCTTTTAGAATTGATAATCTTTCATTATCAGACCATGCATATTGCTGTTTTTTACCTTTTTTCAATAAATAAAGCGGCGGAGTGGCGATATAAAGATATCCTTCTTTTATTAAGTCGGGCATATAGCGGAAAAAGAATGTCATTATTAAAGTATCAATATGGCTTCCGTCAACATCAGCATCGGTCATCATAATGATTTTGTGATATCTTAATTTTGAAAGATTGGTTGCCTTTGAATCTTCTTCTGTACCAATAGTAACCCCCAGGGCTGTATAAATATTCCGAATTTCCTGATTTTCAAATACTCTGTGTGACATTGCTTTCTCGACATTAAGAATCTTACCACGCAAAGGAAGAATAGCCTGAAAACGACGATCACGACCCTGTTTGGCCGTACCACCGGCAGAATCACCCTCGACCAGGAATATTTCGCATTTTGCAGGGTCTTTGTCTGAACAGTCTGCCAGTTTTCCCGGGAGTCCTCCTCCTGTCATGGCACTTTTCCTTAATACCATTTCCCTTGCTTTTCGGGCTGCATGACGAGCTTGTGCTGCTATTATTACCTTGTTAACAATAATCCTTGCATCTTTGGGATTTTCTTCCATGAAATTAGTTAGCATTTTACTAACTGCCTGATCAACAGGTAGGCTGACTTCTGAATTCCCTAATTTGGTTTTTGTCTGACCTTCAAACTGTGGTTCTGATACTTTTACCGAGATAACAGCAGTCATTCCTTCACGAAAATCATCTCCGTTAATGTCAAATTTTAATTTACTAAGCATGCCGGAGGATTCTGCATAATTTTTTAATGTACGCGTTAGCCCTCTTCGGAATCCTGTAAGATGTGTTCCTCCTTCTATTGTGTTAATGTTATTAACATAAGAGTGAAGATTTTCTGTGAATGATGTATTATAGAGGATTGCAATTTCAACTGGTACTTCTCCGTCTGTTACGTTTATATGTATAGGCTCAGAAATGATACTTTCTCTGTTGGCATCAAGATATTCGACAAATTCTTTTAATCCTTTTTCAGAATAAAAATGGTCTGTTTTAGGATTTCCTTCATTATCTTTCTGACGCATATCAGTTATTGATATGCGAACTCCTTTGTTTAAGAAGGCAAGTTCCCTTAAATGTGAAGAAAGAATATCGTATTTATATTCCGTTACTTTGAATATAGAATCATCAGGCTTAAATGAAATAACAGTTCCGGTTTTTGTGGTTTCACCTATAACTTTGACAGGTTCCAGAGCTTTTCCTATACTATAATCCTGTTCCCATATTTTCCCGTCACGATAAATTGTAGCTTTTAAATGAATGGACAAAGCATTTACACAAGATACGCCTACACCGTGTAATCCACCTGAAACTTTATAACTGTTCTTGTCGAATTTTCCTCCTGCATGCAGAACTGTCATAACAACCTCAAGAGCAGATTTTTTTTCTTTTGAATGATACGCTGTTGGGATTCCACGCCCGTTATCTTTAACAGTAATGGAGTTGTCTTCCTGAATGATGACTTCAATATGATCACAAAATCCGGCTAAAGTTTCATCGATGGAATTGTCAATTACTTCGTATACTAAATGATGGAGTCCTCTTTCATTGATATCTCCAATATACATGGCCGGACGTTTTCGTACAGCTTCAAGCCCTTCCAAAACCTGAATACTATCTGCTGAATAACTTTTATCTGCAAGGGTATTTTTATCTTCTAATTCGCTCATTTATTGATTATTTATAGTCAAAATTATTTTTTTAAGAAGAAACCATTTTTTTTTATTTTTTCTGTCTGATCGTTAAAGATATAATAAACACTAAATGCTTAACTCATTGTTTATTATATCTTTCATATTTTTCTTCCAATATTCAGATACAAATATAATAAAAATATACTTCTTTTTTGATTTTAAGTAGGTTTAAAAAAGAAAGATTTTGATAAATTAAGATGGCACTAATATATTGAAATATAATATCTTAAATCTTTTTGCGATAGGTTCTAATCCTGTGTTTTTCAGGATTGCTAATAATACCTAAAATCCGCAAGAAAATTTCGTAATAGATAATTCTTTGCGGAATTTAAGTTCTACAGTTATTATTCGATTTTTGAATTATAGTACTAACTTTTTAGCAGTTCTATCTCTTTTCCGTGTCCTTTTAAATCGTTTGGAGTTTCAAGTATAAATGGTAAATGTGATAATTTTGGATGATGAATAATCCTTTTAATAGCTTCAATACCTATATTCCCTTTCCCTATACATGCATGCCTGTCTTTATGACTACCAAGAGTATTCATGCTGTCGTTAAGATGAATAGCCTTTAAATTGTTTAATCCTATAATTTTATCAAAATCACTTATAATTTTATCAAGATGATTTACAATGTCATAACCTCCGTCAAATATGTGACATGTATCAAGACATACTCCTATTTTTTCTTTTAATTTAATTTTACTAATGATTTCGGCCAGTTCTTCAAAATGGCTGCCTATTTCGGTCCCTTTTCCTGACATGGTTTCAAGTAGTACGATGGTTGTCTGTTCGGGCTTAATTATTTTGTTAAGCATTTCTGCTGTCTCAAGGATTCCTGTTTCAATTCCCTGTCCTGTATGACTACCCGGATGTAAATTATAATACTGATTAGGTAGATATTCCATACGGCTTAAATCATCGGTCATAATTTCTGAGGCAAAGATTCTTGTTTTTTCCGTGGCAGAACATGGATTCAAAGTATATGGAGCATGAGCTACGATGGAAGAGAAATGATTTTCCTCCATCAGAATCCTTAATTTTTTTACATCTTCAAGATCTAAATCTTTTGCTTTACTTCCACGTGGATTTCTTGTAAAAAACTGAAATGTATCTGCATTTATTTTTAGGGCATCCTTACCCATGGCATAAAAACCTTTTCCTGATGATAAATGACAGCCAATATGTAGGTTATTCATAAATAATGAATTTTTATTCTTGTTTCTTGATTTTTAATTTTGTAAAGGCAATGTAATAAAAATTTCTAATGATATTATTAAAGTTAAAACATAGAATATGTCTGCAATTTATATGTCTGTATTTTAAAAAAAATAAGATTATAAAAAAAAGTTTTAAGGGTTATGCCTTAAAACTTTTTTACCTGACAGTAACATTTATTTTACTGAATCAAATTGCGTTAAACCTTTAATTTTCATCTTCATTTTCGTTTGCAGGTACGTTTGTCGTATCTGTTGTATCGACAACAGCTGTTGTTGTTTCTGAAGAATCTATAGCAGTTTCCGTTGTTTTATCAACGTTTTCTTCTACATCCTTTATTTCATTATTGGCATCATTTTTGTTCGCTTTATTGCCGCTACATGCAGCCATAATGGATACAACACAGAATAGTAAAAAAAACTTTTTCATAATTTAAATTTTAAAAAAGAATTCGTTTTTAATTAATTAGAACTACGCTTTCAAAAAAGCCTGTGAAAGTATTCAAAATACAGATTGTAAATATTTTTTTATTTAAAAGTGTGAAAATATTTATCATTTGTTAATTATTTGTTAATTGCTGTTTATATAAGATGCTGAATAATAAGTGTATGATAAAAAATGATTTTTTATATTTTTATAAAAGTAAATGTACGTTTCCTTTTTTAATAAAAGAATTTTGCACTGTTTATTAATTAGAACGGAAAGTATCTGTTATCTTTGTAAAAAACATTGATATATGGCCTCTTCTTTTAAGGAAAATCATTCTTTGTTAAAACAGAATACTTTTGGAATAGAAATGAAATGTCATTATTATTTTGAATTTACCAGGGAACAGGAACTTCTTGCTTTTTTTGATTCTTTTAGTGATTACAAAAAATATCCACATTTTTTTATAGGATCTGGTAGTAATCTTCTTTTTCTTAATGATTATTGGGATGGTCTTGTTTTACATCCTCTTGTCGATGGGATTAATAAAATTTCTGAGGATAAGGATCATGTTTATATTAAAGCAGGTGGTGGAGAAAACTGGGATGATTTTGTCTCTTATTGTGTGGCTAATAATTACGGTGGTATCGAAAATCTTTCATATATTCCAGGGAAAGTTGGTTCTGTACCGGTTCAGAATATAGGGGCTTACGGAGTAGAAGTGAAAGACTCAATTTTTGCAGTGGAGGGATTCAATTTTAATTCTATGCAATATGAAAAAATTTCAGGTCAGAATTGTCTGTTTAATTACCGGGACAGTCTTTTTAAAAATAAACTGAAAGGTAGGTTTATTGTAACTTCTGTTATTTTTCGTTTAGATAAAAATCCTGTATTTCATTTGGATTACGGACAGCTGAAGACAGAAACTGCTAAAAGAGGGAAATTGTGTGCTAAAAATATCAGGGAATCAGTTATTTCCATAAGGAAAAGTAAGCTGCCTGATTATAATGTTACCGGGAATGCCGGAAGCTTTTTTAAAAATCCTATAATTGATTATGAAAAATCTTTTGAATTAAAGAAAAACTTTTCTAAACTACCTGTCTATAAAATGGATGACGGAAGAGTTAAGGTTTCTGCAGGATGGCTTATTGAACAATGTGGATGGAAAGGCTATCGGGAAGGTGATGCAGGTGTTTATAAAAACCAGGCTTTGATTATTGTAAATTACGGAAATGCTTCAGGTCATCAGATTTATGAATTGTCTGAAAAAATTATAAATTCTGTTATGGATCGATTTTCAATAAAACTTGAGAGAGAAGTTAATGTAATAAAAAATTAGTTTATACAATTTTGCACCTAAGGGTTTGATAAATAATTCTTTGTATCAATCGTCTATTTTTGTGACCTATGTTAAAAATGTAAATCAATTTAGATACATTTTAACAAAGAGTGAAACAAAATACTGATTTCTAATTTTATTCAGTTTCGTTTTTTTTAACCTTATTAAGTTGTAAAATTGGAACTGTAATTCCCGGATTATTTGTCTTATCATCATATGGATTTATATTTCCGGTACGTTGAATATTTTTTATATAGATTTGTTTTTGGATATCTTTTTTTATTGTTTCTGTATTTTTATCAACGTTTTTTTTCTGTTTTTCATATTCTCCTTTATTAATTACCTTAAGAAGATATGTTCTGTAAGTAACATATACCTTAACCGTTTCGGAAACATTGGAAGTGAAATAAATAACTTTGGGTGTCAGAGAAACATGATTAATCATAAGCGAATCACCTTTATGTAAAAGTGTTTTGAAATATCCTGAACTATTGGTTGTTATTATTTTAGAAGTTCTGTAGTTAATAATGAAAGCATTCTCAACAGGTATTGAATCATCGGTAAAAACATATCCCTGATATAGAATATTTTTTTTCTTCTGTGGCTGCTGGGCATAGACTATGCAGGATAAAAATAATAACTGTAATATAAATAGAATCTTCATGACAATAAAGTTAAGAAAGTCTTCTGATTTTTTACTAAAATTCAGTTAATTAATGAGAAAATTAAGAATTTTTATGGATTATACATACCTGATTTTCTATTTCATTATTTTCATTTTTGTAAGTGCTCTTTGATATTTGCGAGCATTATTCATATGAGTTCTTAAATTGTTTGTGAAATTATGATATCCGGAAAAGTCTTCTTTTGCACACATATAAATATAATTATTTGAGTCAGGGTGGAGCACAGACTCAATACTTGAAATTTCAGGAAAATTTATAGGGCCGGGAGGAAGTCCGGCATATTTGTATGTATTATAGGGGGAATCAATTTTTAAATATTTTTTTAATATTCTTCTTACCGAAGAATCTTCCAATGCAAATTTTACAGTAGGATCAGACTGAAGTGGAATGCCTTTTTTCAGACGGTTAAGATATAATCCAGCTACAATAGGTTTCTCTTTTTTTTTATTTGTTTCTTCCTGTATTATAGAGGCAAGTGTAATTACTTCGACAGGAGATAATCCTAATAATTCAGCTTCACCTTTTCTTTTTTCATTCCAGAAATTGTTATATTCCCGCTTCATTCTTAAAATAAATTTTTCAGGAGTTGTTGTCCAGTATACCTGATAGGTATTAGGTATGAATATAACCGGAAATGTAAACTTGTTATACCCCAATTTTTTTATCAGAGTTGTGTCTCTGAGTGATTGTAAAAGTGTAACGGAATCTGGAGCTATATAGTGTGAGACTATTCCTGCCAGCTGCTCAATGGTTCGGAGATTATTAATTATTACGGAAACTGGTTTCTGAAGACCTGCTTTTAGCATATTTACTATATGGTTATTATTCATGCCCGATTTAAATTCATAATTTCCTGTTTTTATATTTAATGGATAATTTTTCTTTTTAGCTACCCATTTGAATGCTTTTTCATTTATAATAATTTCCTTTTTTTGTAATGAATCAAGTACCTGCTGATATGTAGCATTATTTGGGATTATAATATTTCCTGATTTTTTTACATTGGGACTAAATGCAAATTGATAATATTGATATGCTTTTAATCCTGTAATAATTAAGCCTATTGCTATAATGAAAAATATTATTTTATTGATTTTTGGTAAAATCATTACCTTGCTTTTTTTATTTAAGTTCATAATTTTTATTTTTGCCTTTTGTTTATTCTTTTACAAAAATACTCTTTTCCTTTAAAAAAAACATTATAATTGTAATTGACAGTTAATCATTGCGAACTATTTTTTAAGGTTAATGTTTAATCAATAATTATTAGTTTTAAATCGGTTTTATGTAAAAAAAAATATTTTCTCGTAAATTGTTAAAAAAATCAAATGGATCAAATAAAATTAGCTGATAGTATATATTATCTGGGTTTTAATGACAGAAGAACTCATCTTTTTGAAAATATGTGGCCTATTCCTTATGGTATTGCCTATAATTCTTATCTGATAAATGACGAGAAAGTTGCTTTGATAGATACTGTTGAACATCAGTTTATTGATGATTATTTCGAAAAAATTGATAATATTTTACATGGTAAAAAGGTTGATTATCTTATTGTAAACCATATGGAACCTGATCATTCGGGTGCATTGAAAGCGATAATCGGTAAATATCCTGATATTACAGTTGTGGGGAATAAGAAAACATTTGACCTTATTGATAATTTTTATCAGAAGACTGAACATTCTATGGTCGTTGATGATGGAACTTGTCTTAATTTGGGAAAGAATGTTTTACAATTTCAGATGATACCTATGGTTCACTGGCCTGAAACTATGGTAACTTTCGATGAAACTGAGCAGATTCTGTTTTCAGGTGATGCCTTTGGTAGTTTTGGTACTTTGGACGGAGGTGTTTTTGATGACGAGCTTAATTTGCAGTTTTATGAAGAGGAGTCAATGCGTTATTTTACAAATGTTGTTGGAAAATATTGTTTGCAGACCAGTAATGCTTTAAAAAAATTAAGCTCTTTTAAAATACGAATGATTGGTGCTGCACATGGTCCGGTATGGAGAACAGATTTAAACTGGATACTCTCGCGTTATAAAAAATGGAGTAATTATAAGACAGATGCCGGTGTAGTTATTGTTTATGGATCTATGTATGGTAATACAGAAAAAATGGCTGAGGTAATTGCACGTCAGTTGTCTAAAAACGGTGTGAAAAATATTCGTATATATGATGCCTCAAAAACACATGTTTCATATATTATAAGCGATATTTTTAAATATAAAGGTCTTATTGTCGGAGCTCCTACCTATAATCTTGGACTATTCCCTCCTGTTAATGCATTTCTTAACGATATTGCTGATATGAAAATAAAAGATCATTACCTGGGTCTTTTTGGTAATTATTCATGGAGTGGGGGAGCTGTAAAAAAACTGAAATGTTTTGCTGAAAAAATGAAATGGGAAATGGTGGATGCTGCTGTTGAAGAAAAGAGCAGGTTAAAGGTTGAAAAATATGAACAGTGTTTGCATCTTGCTGATGCTATGGCTGCTAAAATTTTATAATTTCATTTATTGTCTAAAACTATTTTATTGAAATTAAGAAAAAATATTGTTATTATTACCGGCGGTTCCGGATTTGGTAAGACCGAAATTATTGAAGAGTTAAAAAGACAGCGTCGATATATCTGTCCTGAATTTGCCAGAGATATTATTTTTTCTCAGAGTAAAATAAACAGTGATATTCTTCCATGGAAAAACATGAAACTTTTTCAGAAGGAAATTACCGAAAGGCGTCTTGGCTTTTATCGTTCAGTTGGGGAAAAAAGTGATTTTGTTTTTTCAGACCGCGGTTTACCTGATCAGATAGCTTTTGCCCGTTATCACGGAAATTCCCCATCTTTGAAATTAACAGAACTGGTGAATAAATGTCTGTATTATAAAACGGTTTTCATTACTCCTCCGTGGAAGGATATATATGTTAATGATTCAATAAGAAAAGAGACTTTTGAAGAATCTTGTTGTATACATAAATATATATTGGATGTATATCTTGAACTTGGATATTCTATTGTAGATATTCCTTTTGGAAAGTCGGCAGAGAGGGCAAAATATATTTTAGATAATATTCAATAATTTTATATTGATATATATTTAGTTTAGTCGTCTTTTCCTGACTTTATGTTTTCAATATATAAAAAAGGCGATCCTTCAGGATCGCCTTTTTTATATATTCAGATTCCTTTATGCAAGAAATTTTTTTACCTGTTTGTAAAGATTCTGTGCTGTGAATCCAAGTTTTTCATCAAGAACAGTATATGCAGCCGAGAATCCGAATGATTCCATTCCAAATACCTTCCCATCTGAACCTGTAAGTCCTTCAAGAGTGACAGGCAATCCTGCTGTCATACCGAATTTCTTTACGTCAGAAGGAAGAATGCTTTCCTGATATTCTTTACTTTGTTTCCGGAATAATCCTTCTGAAGGAACAGATACTATACGACATTTAATGCCATCTTTTTCCAGTAATTTGGCTCCTTCTACAAGAGTGCTTACTTCTGATCCGTTAGCAAGTAATATAACATCTGGTTTCCCGACACAGTCAGAAACGATATAAGCTCCTTTTTCAGATTGTAATGCTTCTGTATATCTGTCTGTTTTTGCAGGAAGATTTTTTATTCCCTGGCGTGAGAAGATCAGAGCTGTTGGAGTTTTTGTGTTTTCCATAGCCATCTTCCATGCTACTGTTGTTTCCTCACAGTCAGCAGGACGTAATACAAGTACTGAATTGTTGCCGCTGTGATTCTGAAGCTTTTCCATTAGTCTGATCTGGGCTTCCTGTTCTACAGGCTGATGAGTTGGTCCATCTTCTCCTACACGGAAAGCATCATGTGTCCATATATATTTAACAGGAAGTTCCATCAGTGCAGCCATACGTATAGCCGGTTTCATATAATCAGAGAATACAAAAAATGTACCGCATGCAGGAATAATTCCACCATGAAGGGCCATTCCGCTCATTATACAGGCCATAGTAAGTTCTGAGACACCTGCCTGCAGGAACTGACCACTGAAGTCTCCCTTTTTAAAGGCATGTGTTTTTTTCAAAAAACCGTCAGTCTTGTCAGAATTTGAGAGGTCGGCTGAAGAAACAACCATATTTTCAATATTTTCAGCAAAAGCTGATAATACTGTTGCTGAAGCATTACGTGTTGCACAATCAGCTTTTTGCACAATTTTGCTGTAATCAAATTCAGGAGCTTTTCCTGAGAAGAATGATTCAAGTTTCGCAGATAATTCAGGATTTTCTTTTGCCCATTTTTTCTGAATGGCTTTTTTTTCTGCTGCTTTTTTTATAAGTTCTTCTTTTCTTTTGCTAAATAATTCTTTAACATCATCGAATATAACAAATGGATTTTTAGGATCTCCTCCAAGATTAGCAATAGTTTTTTCGAAAGAAGCTCCGGCTTTACTTAGAGGTTGTCCGTGTGTTGAACACTGACCTTCGAACTTTTCACCTGATTCTGTTACTGCACCTTTACCTATAATTGTTTTTCCAATAATAAGAGTAGGTTTATCAGTTGATTTATTTGCAGTTTCTAATGCTGATGTAATTTGATCGGTATCATTACCATTTATTGAAATTACATTCCAGTTCCATGATTCATATTTTTTTGCAGTATCTTCATTGGTTACCTCTTTAGTAGCTGAGGATAACTGTATATCGTTTGAATCATAAAACATGATTAGATTATTCAGTCCCAGAAAACCTGCAAGACGTCCTGCTCCCTGTGAAATTTCTTCTTCAATACCACCGTCAGATATAAAAGTATATGTTTTGTGAGCCATCCATTCACCAAAACGCTGTACCATAAATCGTTCTGCTATAGCTGCTCCTACAGCCATAGTATGACCCTGTCCAAGAGGTCCCGAAGTGTTTTCGATACCTCTTTTGGTATCTTTTTCAGGATGTCCGGGAGTTATACTTCCCCATTGTCTGAAATTTTTAAGATCATTAATGCTATAATTCCCTGCCATTGCAAGAACTGAATACAGCATTGTTGACATATGTCCCGGATCCAGAAAAAACCTGTCACGATTGATCCATGTCATATCGGAAGGATCGTAATTTAAAAATTTTGAATACAATACACTCATGTAATCTGCTCCGCCCATTGCACCTCCTGGATGACCCGATTTTGCTTTTTCAACCATTGAAGCTGACAAAATACGAATATTGTCTGCTGTTTTTTGAATAGTTTTATTCATAACTTTTGATTATTTTTATTGTAGTTATACGAATTTTTATGATACCTTTTAGTTATTTGATTAGTCTTACAGATATAACTCCTTCTATGGCAGAAATTTTATTTATAGTACTTTCTGATACATTTCCGTCGATATCAATGATATTGTATGCAATATCATCTCTGTTACGATTAAGCATATTGTCAATATTAACTGATTCATCGGCTAATATATTTGATATCTGACCTACCATTTTAGGTATATTTTTATTGGTTATAACAATACGCGAACCACCATGGCGTTCCATAGAAGCATTCGGGAAATTAACGGAATTAGTAATATTACCGTTTTCCAGAAAATCCTGTACTTCATTAGCAGCCATAACAGCACAGTTTATTTCTGATTCTTCGGTAGATGCACCAAGATGAGAAATAGGAATAACATTTTTCATCTTAAGAACAGCGTCATCTACGAAATCTGTGGCATATACTCCTACTTTTCCTGATTCAAGAGCATTTTTCATATCTTCCTCAACAATCAAACCACCTCTCGCAAAGTTCATGATACGGACTCCGTCTTTCATCATATTAATTTTTTCGGCGTTGATATATCCTTTGGTTTCTGCCATCTGAGGAACATGAATAGTAACGTAATCAGCATTGGAAAGTAACATTTCAATGCCTTTTGCCTGTTTGATATTGTGATTCAGATTCCATGCGTGTTTCACTGAAATATACGGATCATATCCAAGAACTTTCATTCCTAATGATTGTGCTGCATTGGCAATTAAAACACCAATTGCACCAAGACCAATAACGGCCAGAGTTTTTCCATAAATTTCGTTTCCTTTAAATTCTTTCTTGCCTGCTTCAATTAATTTGGGAACTTCATCTCCTTTTCCGGCCAATGTTTTTACCCATTCTATAGACTGTGCTATTTTTCTTGAAGAAAGAAGTAATCCTGCAATTACCAGCTCTTTGACTGCCTGGGCATTTGCTCCGGGAGAATTAAAAACGACAATACCCTGAGAAGTACATTTGTCAAGAGGTATATTATTAACACCGGCTCCTGCTCTTGCAATTGCCTTTAAACTTTTTGGGAAATCCATTTCATGCAGTGACTGACTTCTGACAATAATTGCATCAGGAGCATCAAACTCACTTGCTATTTCATATTTGTCCAGAGGAAATTTTTTTAATCCGTTTGGATCAATTTTATTTATTGTTTTTATTTTATACATAATAATATAATTTATTATAGCGATTTATTTCAGAAATACTAAATCAATAACAAAGATGAAAATTTTATCGCAAATAAACAGTTCCTTTAGGTTGTTTTTATATTTTAAGAAACAATTTATTAGCAATAAAAAAGGTTTGATATAGATTACCAGAGATATGTAATTGAAACCATAGACATAAAAATAATACAGGCCTTGTTTTTACGATTATTTTTTGTGTCCGGGAAATTGAATCTCATATGTTTTTTTATTCACGGTCTTTTTCTTAAAATTCACTGGTAAAATGGAAAATTATTTTACTGAATTCATCTCTTGCCATTTGTAGGATAAATTTTGAATCAGCCATAAAAACATCCCTGCCCTTTTTATCAAGAGCCATTTTCTGGTGTTTCCTTTTCTTAAATTCTTTTAGTGTTTCAGAATCAGAAGACTCTATCCAACATGCTTTATAAAGAGATATTGGTTCAAATCGGCATTTTGCATTATATTCATGTTCCAGACGATATTGAATAACTTCGAATTGAAGCTGACCGACGGTGCCTACAATCTTTCTTCCGTTAAACTGACTTGTGAACAATTGTGCTACTCCTTCTTCCATTAACTGATCAATCCCTTTTCTTAATTGTTTTGATTTCATAGGATCTTCATTTTCAATGTAGCAGAACATTTCAGGGCTAAAACTGGGGAATCCTTTAAAATGGAGTTCTTCTCCTGAAGTAAGGCTGTCTCCTATTATAAAGTTACCGGTATCCGGTACTCCTATTATATCTCCCGGGTAGGCTTCGTCTACAATTTCTTTTTGAGCTGCCATGAATGCGGTCGGACTGGAAATACGTATTTTCTTACCTAAACGGACATGATAATAAAAATTATTTCTCACAAATCTCCCTGAGCAGATTTTTACAAATGCTATACGGCTTCTATGATTGGGATCAATGTTAGCATGTATTTTAAATACAAATCCTGTGAAATCTTTTTCGGAAGGAATGATTTGCCTTTCTTCTGATATACACGGACGCGGACTTGGTGCAATTTCGAGGAATGTATTTAAGAGTTCCTGTACCCCAAAAGTATATAAGGCACTTCCAAAAAACACAGGAGCTACCTCTCCTTTTAAATAATTTTCTTCACTGAATTTAGGATAAACACCTTCTACCAGTTCTATTTCTTCTCTTAGTGTTTTAGCATCTTCCCCTATATGTTTTTCGAGGTCTGGATTATTTATATCATCGAACATTATACCTTTCTCAATATTTTGGACATTACCATGAAAAAGATTTAAATTATGATTGTAAATATTATATACTCCTTTAAAATCCGGACCGCTGTTTATAGGCCAGCTTAATGGTCTTGTTTTTAGCCGGAGTTTTTGTTCCAGATTATCCAGAAGGTCAAAAGTATCTTTTGCAGGACGGTCAAGCTTATTTACAAATATTATAACAGGAGTTTTTCGCATACGGCATACATTCATTAGCTTTTCAGTTTGCGCTTCTACTCCTTTAGCTGCATCAATAACTATAATTACACTGTCTACCGCAGTTAATGTTCTAAATGTGTCTTCTTGAAAATCTTGATGTCCCGGAGTATCCAGAATGTTTATTTTGTATCCATTGTAATTAAAGCCCATAACGGATGTGGCAACGGAGATTCCACGCTGTCGTTCTATTTCCATGAAGTCTGAGGTGGTACTTTTTTTTATTTTATTACTTTTTACGGCTCCTGCAACATGGATAGCACCTCCGAATAACAATAATTTTTCTGTTAAAGTGGTTTTACCTGCATCAGGATGACTGATAATGGCAAAAGTTTTCCTTCTTTTAATCTCTTCTAAAAAGTTCATATATAAAATTAAGCTGTAAAATTAATTGTTTTTATAGAATATATCATAAAAATTAGCAGTAAAGGAATATTTCACAGTCTTATTTTAATTATTCTATATTAAAATAAGTAATAATATATAGTATTCCCGGATTAAAGAATACTTTTTTATACTATAATCTGTCAAATTTTTATTCTTTCGTATTATTGAATATATCCTCACGGAGTTCAGCTTGTTTTGTCAGTTTTCTTCGTTTCCTGTATGTTATTGAATTTCGGAGAACGTCAAAATATAATGTTGCCATAAGTATAAAGGTAAAAAACCAGATTATAATAATATTAAATAGCGGGGTTTTTATTTTAAGGTTTCCTATATATTTTTCTGAAGCATAAAAATGAGCTCTTCCGTTTCTTAATGTTGTTTCTCTGTATATAGACTCATCTTTTTGACGGAAATGATTATCGTTGGATATGTATATTTTGTCTATAGCATATTTATCCCTTACAAATTCTTCTGTTTTTTTATTGACATAATGATTCTTATAGTCTAAAAGTTTTTTATTGTCACCGTCAAATTTGTCAAGCAGTTGTTTGTATTTTTCATTTACCTGGGATGTAATTTTTTGATATTTTTTTTCGTAAACTTCTTCTGATATGTTAAGATAATTTGATAATATAATTTTATCATTCTGATTATACAACGGAGTTCCTATATGTATTATGGCTTCTTTTAGAGAATCAGAAGATGTTCTAACTACAGGCAGTAAATCATAAAACGAATTTTTAAGAAGTTCTGAAAGTGATAAGGCTATTTTAGGTTTATTCTCTTCGATAAGACGGTTATATCCTTTAAAATATCTGTTGACTTCAGGAATAAAATAGAATGTCTTAAAATTTATTCCGTTTTTCTGCTTTTTCTTATCAAATATTGTGCGTGAATACTTGTTGTTTATAGCCCTGTCTACAGCCAGAGCCTCATAAGACCATCTGGATGCCATTATGTCTCCTATAACAGGAGTCTTGTCATAGCTACTTAGAGCATTTGGCATTTTGTTAAAATCAATTACCACTCCGCTAAGTAGTAACTGGGGTACCAACAGCAATGGAATCATAATATAAATTGTTACAATAGAATCCATTCCGGCTGAAAGATTAAGGCCGAGTATATTGGCAAAACATGCAGTTGAAAACAATATAAGCCATGTTGAGAAAGAAAGATCGCTTATGCCAAGAACAAGATTAATTATCAGAACAAATGAAAAAATCTGTATCGCTGAAAGAGCAAAGAGAATAAATATTTTTGCAGAGAAATAAGCTCCTTTACTAAGGTTTAAAAATTCTTCACGGGTACGAATTCTGCGGTCTTTAAAAATTTCTTCGGCACTTATACTCATTCCTACAAAAAGTGCAACAACTACACTCATAAACAGAAAGGCTGGAATGTTATCGTTTTCTCCAAAAATGTATGTTGGAGTGCTTGAAAACCTTGAAAAAAAACTTAGAATAAGAGCGAGTATAGGTGCTTCAAGAAGTGCAATTGCCATATATTGCCGGTTAGCTTTTTTTGTGCGTAGATCTCTTGCTGCAAATAATTTAAATTGTTTAAACCATTTTGGACTCTCAAATATGGCCTTTGGAATTTTTCGTTTATGGACAGGATGCAGATGCATGAAATCCAAAACTTTGGGCTCTACTTTTTCTTTATAATTTTTATACCATTCATCGGGAGATACTTTTCTTTTTCTGATATTTTTACCAAAAGGATCTACCATTCTGGATGCTATTATTCTAAGAGGTTGTCCTACTTTTACATTACCACAGGTTATACATTCGCTTTCATCGGGATTAACATAATC
>JAENXA010000307.1 GCA_016649735.1 Prolixibacteraceae bacterium
ACAAAGGTTAAAAATGATTTAGATATCAAAATTCCTTACTGGAAGGTATCGCTTAGAAAATGTATAATTGAATTAACCGGTAAATAATTAATTTATATTAAATGAGATTTATTTTTATTTTAGTCTTTGTTTTTTTCTGCATTAATTTATATTCTCAGAATATTATTAAGGAGGCAAATTTTCAAACAACAGGTGTGGCCGGAACCGGAGATTCTCTTCCTTTCTGGTTTTTACAAAACAATTTGGGTAAGTATTCTAAAAATTCTAATTTTCAGGAGTTAACTGAAGGAAAAATTGCAGGGGAATTTCTTTTATCAAAAAAGAGAAAGTTATTCTATGGAACGGATATAGCTCTTCTTGCTACAGAAAATGATTTTGATGCAAAGATTATTCAATTTTATGCAGGATTATCAGGAAAGATTCTTACTCTTAAAGCCGGAACTTTCTCTGATGAAGAAATTCTTGGAGGTCTTTCTTCGACTAACGGAGATATTGTACGTTCTTTAAATTACAGGCCTTATCCTATGATACGATTATCCACTTCGGGATATATTCCTTTTATTTTTGCTCATAAATGGTTTCGCTTTAAAGCTGAATTTGATGAAGGATTACTTCACGATACAAGGGTGGTTTATCATCCTCATATGCAACATAAATCGCTGGATTTACTTTTTCTTACGGGAAATTCATGGCAGCTGACTGCCGGGTTTAATATTTATGTTTTCTGGGGAGGAACTCTATCTGACGGAACTGAGCTTCCTGACAATTTTAGTGATTATTTAAGATATTTTTCGGGTAGTAGCGGAAATTCTGATTTCCTGATAACAGACCGGATAAATGTTGCCGGAAATCAGCTTGGATCTTACAGGGTAACGGCTAATAAAGATTATGATAGTTTTAGTGTGCAATTTCGTATATGCCATCCTTTTGAGGATCATTCGGGAATGGAATTTGCAAACTGGAGAGATAATCTTCTTTCGCTTTATATTGTAAAGAAAAAGAATCATACATTTCTGGATGAATTTATCGCGGAGTTTCTTTATTCTAAAAATCAGAGTGG
>JAENXA010000006.1 GCA_016649735.1 Prolixibacteraceae bacterium
TCTCCTAAAGTTTCTACATCAGCAGCCTTCAGACAATTTAATGCACGAACAGAAAGATCCATATCAACCAATTTCGTTTTTAAAAGCTGACGTATATGAAGCACTTCTTCATCAAATTCTTCATTGCCAAATTTCTCATCAGAATCAATAGTTATCTTTTCATCTGAAAATAGCATAAAATGATAAATCAGGACTTTTGCAGCCTCTTTTAAAGCTTCTTTGGGATGAATAGACCCATCGGTAGTAATTTCAAGAATAAGTTTTTCGTAATCCGTCTTTTGTTCAACACGATAGTTTTCTACGGAATACTTAACATTGCGTATAGGCGTAAAAATAGAATCAATCGGAATAACACCAAATTCTGTATCTACCGGTTTATTTTCCACTCCGGGAACATAACCACGACCTTTATTTATTGTAAGATCAATCTGTATTTTAACATCCGGTTCCATTCTGCAGATCACCAGATCAGTATTTAAAACTTTAAATCCTGTCATAAACCGGTTTATATCTCCTGCAACAAACTTATCCTGTCCGGTTAAAGTAACAGATACCTTTTCATTATCGGCATCTTCTACTTCACGTTTAAAACGAACTTGTTTTAAATTCAGTATAATTTCTGTTACATCCTCCATTACTCCCTTTATGGTCGCAAATTCATGATCTACACCTACTATCTTGATAGTAGTGATTGCATAACCCTCCAAAGAAGAAGATAATAATATTCTACGTAAGGCATTACCAACAGTAATACCATATCCTGGCTCCAACGGTCTGAATTCAAATTTTCCAAAATGGTCGTTGGATTCAACCATTATCACTTTATCAGGTTTTTGAAATGCTAATATTGCCATAATTAATGAGTAATTGATTATTTTGAATATAACTCAACAATGAGTTGCTCCTGTATATTTTCAGGAATTTCTTCTCTTTCAGGACGATTAAGAAATTTACCACTCATCTGACTACCATCCCATTCCAACCATGAATATTTATTAGTTCCGTGATCAGCCAAAGAATCATTAATTACTTGTAATGATTTAGATTTCTCACGAACTGCAATAATATCACCTTGTTTTAACTGATAAGAAGCAATGTTTACGATACCTCCGTTAACAGTAATATGTTTATGCAAAACAAGTTGTCTTGCAGCAGATCTTGTACGACCAATTCCCAAACGGTAAACTACATTATCCAATCTACCTTCCAGTAATTGTAACAATTCAACACCTGTAATACCTTTAGAATTAGAAGCTTTCTTAAACATATTGGAAAATTGTTTTTCCAATACACCATAAGTATATTTTACTTTTTGTTTTTCTCTTAACTGTGTTCCGTATTCAGATGTTTTCTTTCTACGGCCATTCTGTCCATGAGCACCCGGTGGATAATTTTTCTTTTCCAATACTTTATCGGGTCCGAAAATTGGTTCTCCAAATTTTCGTGCAATCCTTGATTTTGGTCCTATATATCTTGCCATTTTCTTAAAAATTAGAAAATTAAATACGTCTTCTTTTTGCAGGACGACATCCATTATGAGGTAGTGGAGTAACATCCACAATTTCACTCACCTGTATACCTACACTATTTATTGCTCTTACAGCAGACTCACGACCATTACCTGGTCCGCTTACAAAAACCTTAACTTTTCTAAGTCCAAGGTCAAATGCAGTCTTTGCACATTCTTCTGCTGCAACCTGTGCTGCATAAGGAGTGTTTTTCTTTGATCCTCTGAATCCTTTTTTACCAGCAGAAGACCAGGATATTGTTTCTCCGTTATTATTAGTAAGGGAAACAATAATATTGTTAAATGAAGAATGAATATGGGCCTGACCTATAGCTTCAACATTAACAGTCCTTTTTTTTGAATTTCCAGTTTTTTTTGCCATAATTATCTATTATTTAGTGGCTTTTTTCTTATTTGCAACGGTTTTCTTCTTTCCTTTTCTGGTACGAGCATTATTTTTAGTACTCTGTCCACGAACAGGAAGTCCGATACGATGACGGATACCACGATAACAACCAATGTCCATCAATCTTTTAATGTTCATCTGGTATTCAGAGCGAAGTTCACCCTCTACCTTGAAATTATCACTTATAACCTTACGAATAGCAGCGAACTGATCATCATCCCAGTCCTGAACTTTAGTTTTACAGTCTACACCTGCCTCAGAGAGAATATGTTTTGCACGACTTCTTCCTATGCCAAAAACATAAGTTAAAGCGATCTCTCCGCTTTTATTATTAGGAATATCAACTCCGACAATACGAGCCATATACTTTATTTTACAATTATTACAAATTAATTAATTATCCCTGACGCATTTTAAACTTGGGATTCTTTTTACTGATAACATATAAATGCCCTTTCCTGCGAACAATTTTGCAGTCGGCACTACGTTTCTTAATGGATACCTTTACTTTCATATATTCTAAAATTTATTTTTATATCGAAACGAAATTCTTCCCTTAGACAAATCATACGGGGACATTTCTACTTTCACCTTATCACCGGGTAAAATTTTTATATAATGCATTCTCATTTTCCCGGAAATATGAGATGTTATCATATGTCCGTTTTCAAGCTCTACCCTAAACATTGCATTCGATAGAGCTTCTTTAATTGTTCCATCCTGAATTATAGAAGGCTGTTTTGCCATAAATTCTTATCAAATTAAATTCTGTATGATCTTCTTAAACTTATAGTAAGAATAAAAATTTCAAATTAATAAATTGCCGCACCACCACCGGTACGTCCCTTAATCCGACCTGACTTAGTCAAACCATCATAGTGCCGCATCAACAAATGACTTTCTATCTGCTGAAGCGTATCAAGTACCACTCCTACGAGAATCAACAAAGATGTTCCTCCGAAGAAATAGGCAAATTGAGTAGTAATCCCGACTATCATAGCAAAAGCCGGCAAAATAGTAATTAGTGCCAGAAAAATAGATCCCGGTAATGTAATACGGGACATAACAGTATCCAAAAATTCAACAGTCTTTTTTCCGGGCTTAATACCTGGAATAAAACCACCGTTTTTCTTCATATCATCAGCCATCTGAACCGGATTAACTGTAATCGCCGTATAAAAATACGTAAATATAATTACCAAAACAAATAAGGTAAAATTATACCAGAATCCTGTCTGATTAGACATTGCAGATATAAAGCCTGTCATACTATCAGAATTTGCAAATCCGGCAATAGTAATAGGAACAAACATAATAGCCTGAGCAAAAATGATCGGCATAACATTAGCTGCATTAAGTTTTAACGGTATATACTGACGAACACCTCCGTATTGTTTATTTCCAATTATTCTCTTAGCATATTGTACGGGCACTTTTCTTGTTCCCTGAACAAGAAGAATACTTGCCATAAAAACAACATACAAAAGAACAAATTCCAAAAGAAACATTACCATTCCACCACCAGCCTGCTCGATACGGGAAACAAATTCCGCAAAAACAGCAAATGGTAGACGTGCGATAATTCCAATCATAATAATCAATGATATACCATTACCTATTCCCTTATCAGTAATTCTTTCACCAAGCCACATAACAAACATAGATCCAGCCGTCAATATAATAGTAGAGGTTATCTTAAACAACCATCCATTAACAGCAAATGCCTCAGCCGGTAACTGATAAGTAAGATTTGCAAGATATGCCGGAGCCTGAAAAAGAAGAATAATTACTGTCAGCCATCTGGTAATCTGATTAACTTTCCGTTGTCCAGATTCTCCTTCTTTTTGTAACTTTTGAAAATAAGGTACACCTATTGCCATTAACTGAACAACAATTGATGCAGAGATATACGGCATAATTCCTAAAGCAAAAATAGAAGCATGAGAAAAAGCCCCTCCAGAAAACATATCCAATAAACCAAGTAATCCCTCTGAAGTCTGTTTCTGTAACTGACCTAACTGAGAAGGATCAATCCCAGGCAATGCCACAAATGATCCAAGACGATAGATCAAAAGGAAAAACAATGTTATTCCTATGCGGATCCTAAGATCTTCTATCTTATAAATATTCTTTAGGGTTTCGATAAATTTTTTCATGTGTCTAATTATTTTCTTTTAAGGTTAAATAAAACATGCCACAATAATAAAAAAATTATTTATGGACTGTTTCATTTCTTATCAGATAACTTCTGCTGTACCTTCCATCTTTTCTATAGCTTCTTTGGCTTTTTTAGAAAATCCGTTTGCTTTAACCTGAAGTTTAAGCGTTAAATCACCGTTTCCTAAAACTTTAATCTTTTCATTTTTTGAAGCAAAACCAGCATCTACCATACTTTGGATATCTATTACTGTTAAATTTTTCTTCTCAGCCAATTCCTGAATAGAATTCAGATTTACAGCTGTATATGAAACACGATTAATATTTTTAAAACCAAATTTTGGAATAAGACGCATCAAAGGCATCTGACCTCCCTCAAAACCGGGATTACGAGAATACCCTGATCTGGATTTTGCTCCATTATGTCCCCTCGTAGAAGTTCCTCCACGACCGGAACCCTGACCACGTCCTACACGTTTCCTATTTTTAGTTGATCCTTTTACAGGTTTAAGACTACTTAAATCCATTATATTATAATTTATAGTTCTTCAATTTTCACCAAATGATTTACTTTCTCGACCATTCCAAGAATCTGAGGAGTTGCTTCCAACTCAACACTATGATTCATTTTACGAATACCCAAAGCCTGCATCGTGGCAACCTGTCTTTTACAAGAACGATTTGTACTCTTTATCTGAGTAATTTTAATTTTTCCCATGATACTTTATCCTTTAAATACCTGATCAAGAGAAATGCCTCTGTTATGTGCAACAGTATATGCATCTCTCAATTCCATTAATGCCTTCATAGTAGCCCTTACAAGGTTATGAGGATTAGAAGATCCTTTAGATTTAGCCAGAATATCATGAATTCCAACACTTTCAAGAATAGCACGCATAGCACCACCTGCTACTACACCTGTTCCTGCTGTTGCCGGTTTCAAAAATACCTGAGCACCACTAAATCTGGCAGCCTGTTCATGAGGTATTGTTCCATTATGAATAGGAATATTTACCAATGATTTCTTTGCCGCTTCAACCCCTTTTGCAATAGCAGAAGTAACTTCACTGGCTTTTCCAAGTCCCCAGCCTACTACACCATTCTCATTACCGACTACAACAATAGCCGAGAAACTGAAGGTACGTCCACCTTTTGTTACTTTAGTAACACGATTAATAGCGACTAAGTGATCTTTTAACTCAATATCCGCTGTTTTTACTCTCTTTATATTTCCTGCCATATCTTTAGAATTTAAGACCCTCTTTACGGGCAGCTTCTGCTAATGTTTTAACTCTCCCATGATATAAATAACCATTACGGTCAAATACAACACTCAAAATACCTGCAGCAGTTGCCTTTTTAGCAATAGCTGTTCCAACAAGCCCGGCTTTTTCACTTTTACTTCCTTCAGCTTCACTTATTTCCTTACTTCTTGAAGAAGCGGAAACTAATGTTACACCGGTCAGATCATTAATAATCTGAACATATATCTGCTTGTTACTTCTGAAAACAGTCAAACGAGGCCTTTCAGCATCTCCGGAAACAATTTTCCGGATTCTCATTTTTATTCTTTCTCTTCTTTTTTGTTTCGTTAAAGCCATAATTTCAAAATTTTAACTATTTAGCCGCTGCAGTTTTCCCGGCTTTGCGACGCAATACCTCTCCAACAAATTTAATACCTTTACCTTTATAAGGTTCCGGTGGTCTGAAGGATCTTATTTTCGCAGCAACCTGCCCAATAAGTTGTTTATCACAACTATTTAAGGTAACAATAGGATTGCTTCTTTTATCCATTACAGCAGTCACTTTAACTTCTTCGGGAATTCCTAAAAAAATATGATGAGAATAACCTAAAGCCAGATCCAAAACCTGACCCTGAGTTTCGGCACGATAACCTACTCCTACTAATTCCTGTTTAATCTCATATCCTTTTGAAACCCCAATCACCATATTATTAATAAGTGAACGGTAAAGACCATGCAATGAACGATGATCTTTATCTTCAGAAAGTCTTTTTACATTAACAATATTATCAGCGACCTCTACCTCTATTCCAGGTTTTAGTTGTTGACTAAGTTCACCTTTGGGACCTTTTACAGTAACCAAATTTTCTTTTGAAACCTGAACGGTTACACCGGCAGGAATCTCGATTGGTAATTTACCTATTCTTGACATCGTTTTCCCTTCCTAATTAATATACATAACATAAAACCTCTCCACCCAATCTCTGTACTTTTGCCTCTTTATCAGACATTACGCCTTTTGAAGTTGACAAAATAGCGATACCCAGACCATTCAAAACACGAGGGATACTTTCATTGTTACAGTATTTTCTCAAACCAGGACGGCTAATCCTTTTAACTGATTTAATTGCCGCTTTCTTAGTCTGCGAATCATATTTCAAGGCTATTTTAATATTGCCCTGATAATTTACATCATCCTCAAATTTATAATTGAGGATATAACCCTTTTCCATAAGGACCTTAGTGATCTCTTTCTTTATATTTGAAGCAGGAATATCTACAACACGACGCTTTGCCATCTGGGCATTTCTAATACGTGTTAAATAATCTGCTATTGGATCTGAAATACTACTCATTTCTTTTTAATTATAGGTTACCAACTGGCTTTTCTTACACCAGGAATTAATCCATTGGAAGCCATTTCACGAAAATTAATTCTGCTAATACCGAATTGACGCATATAACCTCTTGAACGACCGGTAAGTTGACAACGGTTATGTAAACGTACAGGAGCTGAATTCTTAGGTAATTTTTGCAAACCAATACTATCTCCTTCAGCTTTAAGTTTGGCTCTCTTCTCTGCGTATTTCGCAATTAAAGCTGCCCTTTTTACTTCACGGGCTATTAATGATTTTTTTGCCATAACTTAGTTCTTTTTTGATTTTTTAAAAGGAACACCAAATTCTTTCAATAATGCAAATCCTTCTTCATCTGTTTTAGCAGAAGTAACAAATGTAATATTCATTCCATTAAGTTGAGCAATCTGATCTATATTAATTTCAGGAAAAATGATTTGTTCCTGAATACCTAATGTATAATTCCCTTTTCCGTCCAATTTTGTTTCAACTCCCCTAAAATCACGTGTACGAGGTAAAGAAACATTAATAAGACGATCCATGAATTCATACATCTTTTCTCTCCTAAGTGTAACACGTACACCAATAGGCATTTTCTTTCTTAACTTAAAGTTAGATATATCCTTTTTTGATATGGTTTGGACTGCCTTTTGACCGGTAATTGTTGTCATTTCAACCGTAGCGGTATCAATGATTTTTTTATCGGCAATTGCAGCTCCAACTCCCTGATTAAGGACTATCTTTTCTAATTTCGGCACCTGCATAATGCATTTATAACCGAATTCTTTCATTAAAGCAGGAATTACTTCCTCTTTATATTTTTTCTTAAGTGTTGGTATATAGGCCATTATTTTATCTCCTCTCCAGATTTTTTGTAATAACGTACTAACTTGCCATTGCTACCAATTTTTCTACCTATACGTGAAGCTTCTCCTGTTTTAGGATCAACCAACATAAGATTAGAAATATGTATAGCAGCTTCCATGCTGACAATTCCACCCTGCGGATGTTTAGAATCGGGTTTCGCATGTTTTTTCATCATACGTATACCTTCCACAACGGCTTTTTGTTTTTCAGGTATCATTTTTAATACCTTTCCTTGTTTTCCGTTGTCATTTCCGGCAATAACTTTAACGATATCACCTTTTTTTATATGTAATTTCTTTTGCATTTTTTTTACTTTATGCTTTTAAAGAACTTCCGGAGCAAGTGAAATAATCTTCATGTTTTTATCACGTAATTCCCTTGCAACAGGACCAAAAATACGGGTTCCACGCATTTCATCCGTAGGTGTAAGTAAGACAACGGCATTATTATCGAAACGGATATATGATCCGTCAGCACGTCTGACTTCTTTCTTGGTACGGACAACAATAGCTCTGGATACTGTACCCTTTTTTATATCACTACTTGCAATTGCACTTTTGACAGTTACAATTACAATATCTCCCAAAGAAGCATATCGCTTCCCTGTTCCACCTAAAACACGGATAATAAGGATTTCCTTTGCTCCACTGTTATCGGCTACTGTACATCTTGATTCTTGTTGTAACATAATTTACTTAGCCTTTTCTATGATTTCAACAAATCTCCAACGTTTGGTTTTACTCAATGGACGAGTTTCCATTATTTTAACAGTATCACCAACGTGGCAAGTTTCCTTCTCATCATGAGCGTAAAACTTTGTTGTCTTTTTGACAAACTTACCGTAAATAGGATGTTTTTCCTTAGATTTTACAGCAACAACAATAGTTTTATTCATTTTGTCGCTTGTAACCACCCCAATACGCTCCTTTCTTAAATTTCTTGTTTCCATTGCCTAAAAGTTAATTCATCTTCTTATTCAACTCTCTTTGACGCATAATCGTCATCAATCTTGCAACACCCCGTCTTGTTTCCTGGATTTTTAAAGGATTATCAAGCGGAGATACAGCATGATTCATTTTAAGGCGCAACAAAGTGTCATTTTCCAGTTGAATACGCTCCAGAATTTCCTTATCGGTCAATTCTATTATTTCAGAAGTTTTCATTTTACTGCTTCATTTTCAGATTCAACATAATCACGTCTTACAACAAATTTTGTTTTAATCGGTAATTTTTGAGCGGCTAAACGCAAAGCTTCTTTCGCAATTGCAAAAGAAACACCATCAGCTTCAATAATAATCCTTCCGGGAGTAATAGGAGCAACAAATCCAACTGGATCTCCTTTTCCTTTACCCATACGTACATCTAAAGGCTTCTTAGTAATCACCTTATCCGGGAAAACCCGAATCCAAATTTGTCCTTCACGTTGCATATAACGGGTGACAGCAACCCTGGCAGCTTCAATTTGCTGTGCAGTTAACCATACCTGTTCCAGGGCCTTTATTCCAAAAGTTCCAAATGCAAGCTGATTTCCTCTTTGAGCAAATCCTTTCATTCTTCCTTTTTGTACTCTTCTAAATTTTGTTCTCTTAGGTTGTAACATCCTTATCTTTTTATAGAAGGTTTCCTTATCTTCTTTTCTTTCTAAACCCGCCACGACCACCATTATGACGGTCAGGCATATTGTTATTGGATCTTTGTCCAAAGTTAGGAGAAAGATCTCTCTTTCCAAAAACTTCTCCTTTACAGATCCAAACCTTAACACCTATTAATCCGGTTTTAGTTAAAGCTTCAACTAAAGCATAATCAATATCAGCTCTTAATGTATGTAAAGGTGTACGTCCGTCTTTATACATTTCCTGACGTGACATCTCAGCTCCATTTAAACGACCTGCAACATGAACCTTAATTCCTTCAGCTCCCATTCGCATAGTAGAAGCAACAGACATTTTTATTGCACGTCTGTAGGAAATTTTTCCTTCAATCTGACGGGCAATATTACTGGCAACCAACTTAGCATCAAGTTCAGGTCTCTTTATCTCAAAGATATTAATCTGAACTTCTTTATTAGTGATCTTTTTCAACTCCTCTTTCAATTTGTCGACTTCCTGACCACCTTTACCAATAATAATACCAGGTCTTGAGGTATGAATAGTAATTGTAATAAGTTTCAATGTTCTTTCAATCACAATTCTGGAAATGCTGGCTTTAGCCAACCTAGTATCCAAATATTTACGAATATTGAAATCTTCAACTACTTTGTCCCCATATTTTTTTCCACCAAACCAATTTGAATCCCATCCGCGAATGATACCCAAACGATTAGAAATCGGATTAACTTTTTGTCCCATGTATTATTCTTCTTTAACAGTTTCTTCAACAACTTCATTCCTGCTATCGACAAATATCGTAACATGATTGGAACGCTTACGAACTCTGTGTGCTCTACCCTGAGCAGCAGGTCTGAGACGTTTCAACATACGTCCACTGTCAACAGTAATTGCTTTAACATACAGATCACTATCTTCCAAACGTGTACCTTCATTTTTTGTCTGCCAGTTGGCAATTGCCGACATTAACAGCTTCTCAACTCTTTTAGAAGCATCCTTAGGAGAAAATTTTAAAACATCTAATGCCTTATTTACCTCCATACCACGAACCATATCAACTACCAATCTCATCTTGCGGGGTGAGGTAGGACAATTCTTTAATACGGCCCGATATTCAGTCTTCTTAGCTTCTTTACGCTCGTTTGCTTTATTTCTTTTTCTTGCACCCATAGTAATTTCTTTTAATTATTAAGACTATTTATTACCTGCATGGCCTCTAAATGTCCTTGTAGGTGCAAACTCACCAAGCTTGTGTCCAACCATATTTTCCGTAACATAAACAGGAATAAATTTATTTCCGTTATGGACAGCAATCGTATGCCCTACAAAATCAGGAGAGATGACTGATGCCCTTGCCCAAGTCTTAATAATTGACTTTTTGCCTGATTCATTCATGTCTAAAACTCTCTTTTCGAGTTTATAAGCAATGAAAGGACCTTTTTTTAATGAACGACTCATATTCTTCTCCTTTAATTATTTCTTGCGTCTTTCTACAATATACTTACTGGAATTCTTCTTCTTGGCACGAGTCTTATAACCCTTAGCCAACAATCCCTTACGAGAACGAGGATGTCCTCCTGAAGCACGTCCTTCACCACCACCCATTGGATGATCGACAGGATTCATAACAACACCACGATTTCGTGGTCTTCTGCCTAACCAACGTGAACGACCGGCTTTACCTGATTTCTCAAGATTATGTTCCGTATTCCCGATAGTTCCTACAGTAGCTTTACAAGAAACAAGAATCATTCTTGATTCTCCTGAAGGTAATTTAATAATTGCATAGTTACCCTCACGAGAGGTTAACTGAGCACAAGTTCCTGCACTTCTAGCCATGATTCCGCCCTGACCGGGACGAAGTTCAATGTTATGTACCAATGTACCTAGAGGTATTTCGCCAAGGGGAAGTGAATTTCCTATTTCAGGTGCGATTCCTTTTCCGCTAAGGACATTCTGTCCCACTTTTAATCCGTTAGGCGCTAATATATACCGTTTTTCTCCATCGGCATAAATTAATAACGCAATACGGGAAGTACGGTTTGGATCATACTGAATAGAATCAACGCGAGCGGGAATTCCGTCTTTCTCTCTTTTAAAATCGATTAAACGATATCTCCGCTTATGCCCTCCGCCTATATACCTCATTGTCATGTGACCTTCGTTATTTCTACCTCCGGTACTATGAATGGGCTTTAACAATGATTTCTCAGGCTTCGATGCAGTAATCGTATCAAAAGCACCAATAACTTTATGCCTTTGACCCGGTGAAACTGGTTTTAATTTTCTTACTGCCATTTTACTAATTAAATATTACTATAAAAATCAATTTTTTCTCCATTTTTCAAAGTAATAATCGCTTTCTTGTAAGCACCCGTTTTTCCTTTAATCATACCAGCTTTGGTATAACGGCTCTTATTCTTACCGGCATAATTCATGGTATTAACAGAAACGACCTTTACTTTATACATGTCTTCAACAGCATCTTTAATCTGCTGTTTATTTGCTCCTGGCTTAACAATAAAACCATAACGCCCCATAGATTCACCAAGGGATGTCATTTTTTCGGTTACAATAGGTTTAATTAAAACATCCATTTTCTTTAAAACTTAAATTGTTTTTCAATTTCACCCACCGAACTCTCAAATAAAATAATTTTATTTGCGTTCATAATTTGATAAGTACTTAATTCAGAAGGCAATACTACAGACATACTCTTTATATTTCGGGAAGACAAATATATATTTTTATTTTCACCCGTTAAAATAAAGAGACACTTTTTATCGGCAACTTTTAAATTATTACCTAAAGCTACCATTTCTTTAGTCTTTGGCGCATCCAATACGAAATCTTCTAACACCAAAATATCACTTGATTTAATCTTATAAGCTAATGCAGATTTACGTGCAAGAATTTTAACTTTCTTATTAAGTTTAAAGCTATAACTTCTTGGACGAGGACCGAATGCACGACCTCCACCACGAAAAAGAGGAGACTTTATACTACCTGCACGAGCACCACCAGTACCTTTTTGTTTTTTAATTTTCCTGGTACTACCGGAAATATCAGCTCTTTCTTTAGATTTATGAGTACCCTGACGATTATTTGCCATATATTGCTTCACATCCATGAAGATAGCATTATCATTAGGCTCAATTCCATAGATCTGATCATTCAGATCCACCGTTCTGCCGGTTTCTTTACCGGTTTTATTTAATACCTGTACTTCCATTACTGATTAATAATTACGGTTGAACCTTTACAACCCGGAATAGAACCCTTTACAACAATAACATTTGATTCCGGAATAATCTTTAATACTTTCAGGTTCTGAATGGTTTTTCTTTCTCCACCCATACGACCTGCCATACGCATACCCTTAAAAACTCTTGATGGGTAAGATGATGCTCCCAAAGAACCTGGAGCTCTTAAACGATCCTTCTGACCATGAGTAGCATCTCCAACACCATGGAAATTGTAACGTTTTACTACGCCCTGAAATCCTTTACCTTTGGATATTCCACAAACGTCTACCCAACCTTCTTCGTTAATAACACTCAGAGTTACCTGATCTCCGGGTTTAAATTCCCCTTCAGCATCCCTGAATTCGACGACATGACTTTTTGGAGTTGTTCCTGCTTTTTTGAAATGCCCCATTTCTGGTTTAGTTGTATGTTTCTCTTTCTTTTCAGAAAAACCTAACTGAACCGCGTCATAGCCATCGGTTTTTGCTGTTTTCACTTGTGTAACTACACAAGGACCAGCTTCAATCACAGTGCATGGGATGTTTTTCCCCTCAACACTGAATACGGAAGTCATTCCGATTTTTTTACCGATTAATCCTGCCATTTTTTTTTTTTACAGGTTATCAAACTTTAATTTCTACTTCAACGCCACTTGGTAATTCAAGCTTCATTAATGCGTCAATAGTTTTCGCTGTCGAGCTGTAAATATCGATCAAACGCTTGTAAGAAGATAATTGAAACTGCTCATGTGCCTTTTTATTCACAAAAGTAGATTTCAATACAGTAAAAATTCTACGATGAGTAGGTAATGGTATAGGACCACTTACTACAGCACCGGTAGACTTTACTGTCTTCACAATCTTTTCGGCTGACTTGTCAACCAAATTATGATCGTATGATTTCAGCTTAATCCGGATCTTTTGATTCATATTATGCTAATAAATAATTATAATAATTCAACTTTTCCCTTTATCTCCTCAAGAACCTTTATTGCAAGATTTTTAGGTACTTCTTCGTAATGAGAAAATTCCATTGAAGAAGTAGCACGTCCTGACGTCAGTGTTCTCAATACTGTAACATATCCAAATATCTCAGACAATGGAACAGTAGCATCAATAACTTTAGCTCCTGCTTTATCCTGCATTCCCAATATCTGACCACGACGACGATTCATATCGGAAATAACATCACCCATATATACATCAGGAGTAACAATTTCTGCCTTCATGATCGGTTCAAGCAATTTTGGTCCTGCTTTAGAACCAGCAGTTCTGAATGCTGAACGAGCACAAATCTCAAATGATAACTGATCAGAGTCAACAGGATGATAAGAACCATCTAAAAGTGTTACCTTCAAACTATCCATAGGAAATCCAGCTAAAGGACCATTCTGCATAGCCTGCTTAAATCCTTTTTCAACTGAAGGAATATATTCTCTTGGAACGTTTCCACCTTTAACGGCATTAACAAATTCAAGACCAAGTTTTCCTGCTTCGCCAGGTTCTATATTAACAATGATATCAGCAAATTTACCACGACCTCCTGATTGCTTCTTAAATAATTCACGAAACTGAGTCGGTTTACTAAAAGCTTCCTTATAAGCAACCTGAGGTTTACCTTCGTTACATTCTACTTTAAACTCACGTTTCAGACGATCAAGAATAATCTCTAAATGAAGTTCACCCATACCACTAATAATAGTCTGACCTGATGATTGATCTGTCTGAACTCTGAATGTAGGATCTTCTTCTGCAAGTTTTCCAAGACCTATTCCCAGCTTATCAAGATCAGCCTGTGTTTTTGGTTCAATAGCTACACCTATAACAGGCTCAGGAAACACCATACTCTCAAGAGTTATTGGATGATCAGGATCACATAATGTATCACCAGTATGAATATCTTTCAATCCAACAGCTGCACAAATATCACCGACTTCAATTATATCTTTAGGAATCTGTTTATTTGAATGCATCTGATACAATCTGGAAATTCTTTCTTTCTTACGGTTACGAGGATTAAAAACAATCATACCGCTTTTTAAAAACCCAGAATAAATACGAATATAACATAAACGACCTACAAACGGGTCTGTTGCTATCTTAAAAACAAGAGCTGTAAATGGCTCTTTTTCATCAGAATGTCTTATGACTACCTTTTCAGGTTCATCAGGATCGATACCCTTTATTTCACCAATATCTTCAGGACTTGGCAAATATGCACAAACAGCATCCAACAAACGCTGAATACCTTTATTTTTAAATGCTGAACCACACAAAACAGGAATAATCGTATGATTAATAGTTGATTTGCGAATAACAGCTTTTAATTCTTCGTTAGTAATAGAATCAGGATCATCAAAAAATCTCTCCAATAATGCATCATCCTGTTCCGCTGCAGCTTCAATCATCTTTAAACGATATTCATCTGCCTGTTCCTTTAAATCAGCAGGAATTTCTTCCAGATAAAAAGTAGTTCCCAGTGTCTCATCATCCTTCCAGCGAATAGCTTTCATCTCGATAAGATCAATAACTCCCTCAAATTTTTCTTCAGCACCAATAGGTATCTGAAGTGGAATAGGATTAGCTTTCAGTTTAGATTTAATTTCTGCAACTACATTAAAAAAATCAGCCCCTGAACGATCCATTTTATTAACAAATGCTATACGTGGGACATTATATTTTTCAGCCTGACGCCAAACCGTCTCCGACTGAGCTTCAACTCCACCTACAGCACAAAACAGAGCAACTGCTCCATCCAGTATTCTCAAGGAACGTTCTACCTCAACGGTAAAATCAACGTGCCCCGGAGTATCTATAATATTTATCTGATGCGAAACATCATTATATTTCCAAAAAGTAGTAGTAGCAGCAGAAGTAATGGTTATCCCACGTTCCTGCTCCTCTTCCATCCAGTCCATAGTAGCATCGCCATCATGTACCTCACCTATTTTATGTGTAAGACCTGTATAATACAGAATTCTTTCTGTGGTAGTTGTTTTACCGGCATCAATATGTGCCATTATACCAATATTTCTTACATCTTTTAAAATTCTGGACATTACCTATTCTCCCCTTAAACTATAAACTAATATTAAAACTTAAATCTGGCGAAAGCTCTGTTAGCCTCAGCCATTCTATGCGTTTCTTCTTTCTTCTTATAAGCCCCACCTTCAGAATTGTAGGCTCCCTGTATTTCAGCAGCTAACTTATCTGCCATAGATTTTCCCGAACGTTTACGGGCATACATAATAAGATTTTTGATTGCTATTGCAACTTTTCTTTCAGGACGTATCTCCATAGGTACCTGAAAAGTTGATCCTCCTACACGACGGCTCTTAACCTCAACTGCAGGTGTAATATTTTCAAGAGCTTTCTTCCATATTTCAAGAGGAGAAAGTTCTTCTTTTTTCATACGCTCTTCTACTAATTTAAGAGCATCATAAAAAATGGTAAAAGCTTTAGACTTTTTACCGTCCCTCATCAGGACATTTACAAATTTTGTTACCAGTTCACTATTAAATTTAGGATCTGGTAAAACCATTCTTTTTTTTGGTTTTGATTTTCTCATTTTTTCTTCAAATTAGTGTTATTCAAATTGGCTGTAATTATCTGAGCTTCAGTTTTTCCGTAACTACGGAATCATTTACTCAGCCAAACCATTAACTCCACTTCCCTTAATTTACTTTTTCTTTGGTTTCTTTGTCCCATATTTAGAACGTCTCTGTGTACGTCCTTCAACACCTGCAGTATCCAAAGCACCACGAATTAAGTGATATCTAACTCCAGGAAGATCTTTTACTCTGCCTCCACGGACTAATACAATAGAGTGTTCCTGTAGGTTATGACCTTCGCCAGGAATGTAAACGTTAACTTCCTTACCGTTTGTTAACCTTACTCTGGCTACTTTACGCATAGCTGAATTAGGTTTTTTAGGTGTTGTAGTATAAACACGTACACAAACACCTCTCTTCTGCGGACAGGAATCTAATGCCGGAGACTTACTCTTATCAACTTTTGATTGTCTCCCCTTTTTAACTAACTGCTGAATCGTTGGCATACAACTATTTTAATATATTATTCAAAATGAGGTGCAAAGTTATTGATTTTTTGGACATCATATAACTTTTCCCTTGTTTTTTATTTAAATCTTCTTGCTTCATTCTAAAATCGGTTGGCAAAAGTACTAATTTTCAGCAAATAACAATAACTTTCTGCAACGTTTTTTTAAAAAAATAATTTACTTTCCCTTAACACTCCGTTATAACAAGGTTAGCAGAAGTATTTGATATACGATTAATTATTCCTGATTAGAAAAAAAGACTTGTAAAAAAAATTCTATAAAAATTAATCACTCCCCGATTGCCGGTAAATAAAAAATATTATTAATTTTGAAGAAAGGGGATAAAAAATTGATCCTCAAAACCTAACATTTATATAACAACCAGAGATTAAAACCAATTAAATTTTAAACTTATGAAGGTATATAACACAAATGAAATCCGAAATATCACATTAATGGGTAATGCCGGATGTGGTAAAACCACCCTTGCTGAAGCTATGCTTTTCGAGGGTGGAATCATTAAAAGAAGAGGCGAGATAAACTCAAAAAACACAATTTCAGACAATTTTGAGATAGAACATGAGTTCGGAAACTCAATCTTCTCTTCTATATTATATACAGAGTATAATGATAAAAAAATCAACATTATCGACACTCCGGGAATGGATGATTTTAAAGGAGCTACTATTGCAGCTATGCATGTTACAGGAAGCGCAGTTCTTGTTATTAATACTCCCAACGGAATTGAAGCAGGAACAGAATCATGTGCAAAAAACACCAGAGAATTGGGAAAACCTCTGATTGTATTATTCAACCATATGGACAGTGAAAAAGCAAATTTTGAACAGGCACTAGAAGAAACAAAAAATCTATTGGGAGCAAATGCTACTGTTGTTCAGTATCCTGTAAATCCAGGTATCGGTTTTAACGGCATTATAGATGTCTTAAAAATGAAATATTATAAATATCCTGTAAATGGAGGTAAACCCGAAATACTGGATATACCAAAAGAAGAAGAAGAAAAAGCAAAAAAATTATACGGACAACTTGTAGAAGCAGCAGCCGTTAATGATGAAAAATTAATGGAACTTTATTTCGATAAAGGATTTCTGTCTGAAGATGAAATGAGACAGGGAATGAGAGAAGGCATGAGCAATCGTAGCTTTTTCCCAATTTTCTGTACCTCAGGAAAACAAAATATAGGTATAGGACGACTGATGGAATTCATAACAAATATAACACCAACACCAGATCAGGCCATTGAACTTAAAGAAATAAACGGAAAAGAAGTTAAAATGGAAGATGATGCCCCTACTTCATTATTTGTTTTTAAGGCATCTATAGAGCCACATGTAGGAGAAGTTGTATATTTCAAGGTAATGAGTGGAATAGTAAGAGAAGGGCAGGATCTCATAAATACAAATAATGGAAATAAAGAAAGAATTTCCCAATTATTTGTTTCAGCAGGAAAAAACAGAACAAAAGTTACAGAGATACATCCCGGAGACTTTGGAGCCACTGTAAAACTTAAAGAAACAAAAATCAACAACACATTAAGTGATAAAGATGCAGAATATTCATTTGCACCTATTATATTTCCAAAATACAGGCATACAGTCGCTATGAAGGCTGTAAATCAATCCGATGAAGAAAAGGTTTCGGAAATGTTTCAGAAATTACGCATTGAAGATCCTTCATATACTGTTGAATATTCCAAAGAATTAAAGCAAATGCTTGTTCATTGTCAGGGAGAATATCATATAAACGTTTTAAAATGGTACTACAAAAATATTTTCAACCTTGACATTGAATTTGAAAAACCAAAAATTCCATACAGAGAAACAATAACAAAAATATCTCCCGGAGAATACCGTCATAAAAAACAATCAGGTGGTGCTGGTCAATTCGGAGAAGTTCATCTGGTAATAGAACCATATACAGAAGGAAGCGAACCCAAAACGATGGTAAACATAAAGGGTAAGGAACAAAAACTATCTGTCCGCTCAACGCAGGAATACCCTTTGAAATGGGGAGGGAAACTCATTTTTCATAATTGTATAGTAGGAGGATCAATTGATACACGCTTCCTTCCCGCCATATTAAAAGGAATCATGGAAAAGATGGAAGAAGGCCCGCTAACGGGTTCATATGCACGTGATATCAGGGTTTATGTATATGACGGCAAAATGCATCCGGTTGATTCAAACGAAATTTCATTTAGAATTGCAGGAAGAAACGCATTTTCTCAGGCATTCAAAGAAGCCGGACCTAAAATTTTGGAACCTGTATATAAACTGGAAGTATTTGCTCCTTCTGATAAGCTGGGAGATATAATGAGTGACCTTCAGGGACGTCGGGGCCTAATACTTGGAATGGACAGTAAAAAAGGAGTTGAAAAATTAACGGCAAAAGTACCACTTAAAGAAATGTTTAAGTATACCACAACGCTAAGTTCTATTACACAAGGCAGAGGATCATTTAACCTAACATACGAGGGATACGAAAAAGTGCCACAGGAAATTCAGGATGAATTGCTTGCTGCATATCACGAAAAAGAAGAATAAAAATAAGACAAAAATCCGGAGAGTAAATGCTTTCCGGATTTTTTGTCTTAATTTGTAATTCATAATTCAAATTTTTTATTTATTCCTTATCTTTGCATTTCTACAACAATTCGATAAAATTCAGCATGACAGATATAGATTTTTTAAAGGGATTAAATAAGGCCCAGAATGCGGCAGTAACTGGTCCTGACAGTCCTGCTCTTGTAATTGCAGGCGCAGGATCCGGGAAAACACGCGTTCTGACTTTTAGAATAGCGTATCTTCTAAAGAAAGGAATCCCGGCAGATAAAATAATGGCACTTACCTTTACGAATAAAGCAGCAAAAGAAATGAAAGAAAGAATTTCCTCTCTAGTAGGAAGTTCTGTTACCAGACAATTATGGGTAGGTACTTTCCACTCCATTTTTTCACGTATCCTTAGAATGGAATCAGAAGCTGTAGGAATGCCTTCAAATTTTACTATTTACGATTCTTCTGATTCAAAAAATTTGATTCATACTATTCTCAAATCCCTTAGCCTGGACGAAAAGATTTATAAAAAGAACATCGTTGCAAAGCGGATTTCCATGGCCAAAAATAATCTGATAACTCCGGCAGCATACAAAGAAACCTCTGAAATCATAGAATATGATGAAAGCATAAGAATGCCCCGAATTTTTGAAGTATACAAAGAATACGCCAGACGGTGTCAGCTGGCAGGGGCAATGGATTTTGACGACTTATTGCTAAAAACAAATCTATTATTCCGTAATCATCCCGAAATTCTAAAAAAATATCAGCAACGTTTTACCAATTTCCTTGTAGATGAGTATCAGGATACAAATTATGCCCAGTATTTAATTGTAAAATATCTGGCTTCAGTAAATAACCATCTTTTTGTTGTTGGTGATGATGCTCAAAGTATTTATTCTTTCAGGGGAGCCAGAATCGAAAATATTTTAAACTTCAAAAGAGATTATCCACAATATCATCTTTATAAACTGGAACAAAATTATCGTTCTACTCAAACTATAGTAGATGCTGCGAACAGTATCATATCAAAAAATAAGAAACAGATTCCCAAACGAGTTTTTTCAGAAAACAGTAAAGGAGATAATATAAAAGTATTTGAAGCATTAACTGATAACGAGGAAGGGATCATTGTTGCTAAAGAAATTATGGATAAGCATCTTAGCCGCCATGATCTCTACAAAGATGATGCAATTTTATATCGTACCAATGCCCAATCACGTATTCTTGAAGAATCATTAAGGAAATTAAACATCCCATATAAAATTTACGGAGGTCTTTCTTTCTATCAGAGAAAAGAAATCAGAGATATACTCTCCTATTTCCGTCTGGTTGTCAACGAAAATGATAATGAAGCTTTAAAACGTATAATTAACTTCCCTGTAAGAGGAATAGGTGCTACAACGCTTGGCAAGCTTGAGCAATCATCTCTTGCAGAAGGTAAAAGTATTTTTGAATTAATTAAAAATATTTTATCATGCAAAACAATTTCTCTTAACAAAGGAACCTTAACTAAACTGATAAAATTCTCTGAAGTAATTCAAAAATTTTCTGAAATAAATTTAACTTCAGATGCTTATACTACTGCAAACACTATTATTACCCAGACAGGACTAATGAGTAGTTTATATAAAGATCAGACACCTGAGGGACTTAGCCGTTACGAAAACATGGAAGAACTTATAAACGGTATTAAGGAATTTACCACAAATGCAAAAGAAGAAGGACAACCTGAAAAATTATCAGACTATATGGAAGGAGTTGCACTGATGACTGATCAGGACATGGATAAAGAAGGAGATGATGATAAAGTTGCATTAATGACAATCCATTCAGCAAAAGGACTGGAATTTAAAAATATATTTATAGTAGGAATGGAAGAAAACCTATTTCCATCCTGCCCGATTGGAGGGACAGTTACACTGGATTCACTCGAAGAAGAACGTCGTTTATTTTATGTGGCAGTAACCAGAGCAGAAGAAAATGCATGTCTAAGCTATGCGAAACAAAGATACCGCTGGGGAAAACTGGAATTTTGCAATCCCAGCCGCTTCATACGCGAAATAGACAATAAATTTCTGGATCTTCCCGAAGAAGATGATAGTATGGAAATGGAATATCAGGAAGAATCCTCTTCCTTCGGCTCTCAGTCAAATAATTTTTCTTCAAAAGCGATTTCAGATCAGAAATCTTTCTACAAAAAGACAAAAAATATTTCATCAACACCACTCGAACATCCTGCTTTTTTGAAAAAGAAATTAATTAGGTTAAACCAGGCTAACCAGCAAATAAATAATTTTCAGGAAGATGACCCACGAAAAATTCAGGTAGGTATGCAGGTTGAACATAACCGTTTTGGACGAGGTAAAGTATTAAAAACAGAAGGAGTCTTTCCGGATTTACGAGCTGTTATTTTTTTTAAAAATATAGGAGAAAAACAACTGATACTAAAATTCGCAAAACTAAAAATTTTAGAAAACCATTAACCATATATCTGCCAGAATTAATTATAACAGCAGATAGAAAGGCATACTAATTTTTTGCAAATTAATAACATAGTTTATAATGCATTACAACTTTAAAAGAGCTATATTATAAATTCAAAAGACTTGATAATACATACTTAATATGATATTATTATGAAAATAAGTTGTTAACATTGTAATTTTTAACAAAAAAAGTTTGATGCCTTAATTTTTTCATTTAGATTTGTGTTTTATTACTCCTTGTGATATTCGATATCACACTAATTTCCAAAGTAATATATTTTTACTTACACAAATTATTATTTGCTTTTAATTCATATGGATTACAATTCAAACCGTAAGAAGTTACCCTTACCCGAGTACGGACGGAATCTTCAAAAGATGGTCGATCATATCGGGACAATAAAAGACAGAGATGAAAGAAACAGAGCTGCCAGGACGGTAATTGACATAATGGGTAATTTATACCCTTATCTTAGAGATATTAACGACTTCAAACATAAGCTGTGGGATCATCTGGCTATCATGTCAGATTTTAAACTTGATATTGATTATCCATACAGTCCTCCCCAACGAGAAACATTTAATACTCCTCCCAAAAAAGTTGAATACGAAAAAGGGAAAGCTAAATATCGTCATTACGGAAAAGCACTTGACCTTATGATAGAAAAAGCTGCTGAGTATAAAGAAGGTGAAGAGAAAGAGATTTTGATTAAATTGCTTGCCAATCATATGAAAAAATGTTATCTTCTCTGGAACAGTAGCAGTGTAGATGACGATAAAATTTATTCTGATCTGGAAATTTTGTCAAACGGAAAAATTAAAAGAAAAGATCTTGGATTAATAGAAACCAGAGATATTTTATTCCGAAACCGCAAAAAACCACAAAAGAGTAATAATAACGACAGAAATCCGAGAAAACGCCGTATAACAAAATAATTTCAATAATATGTCAACCTTTCAAATTGAAGGAGGAGCTAAATTAGAAGGGACCCTTTATCCACAGGGAGCTAAAAATGAAGCACTGGAAGTTATATGTGCTGTATTGCTGACATCTGAGATAATTACGATTAAAAATATTCCTGAGATAAGCGACGTCTTAAAATTACTCGAAATTTTAAAAATTCTGGGCGTTAAGATTCAAAGAATCAAAAAAGGAGATTATATATTCCATGCCGACAATTTAAATCCGGATGCATTAAAAACAGATATATTTTACAAAAAAGCCGCACAATTACGAGGATCAATAATGATCGTTGGCCCATTACTTGCACGTTTTGGAAAGGCTTATATTCCGCAACCGGGAGGTGATAAAATAGGACGACGAAAGCTTGATATTCATATTACCGGATTAGAAAAACTGGGAGCTACTTTTAAATATAACAAAACCTGCAACAGATATTCGGTAACAGCTAAAAAACTTAAAGGAATTTACATGCTTCTTAACGAAGCTTCTCTTACCGGAACAGCAAATATTCTAATGGCCGCTGTTTTAGCAGAAGGGGAATCCACAATATATAATGCCGCCTGCGAACCATATTTACAACAACTTTCCAGGATGCTGGTATCAATGGGAGCTAAAATTAATGGAATAGGTTCAAATCTTCTGACTATTAAAGGTGTTACTTCCCTTAAAGGAACTACTCATACCATACTGCCCGACATGATTGAGGTAGGGAGTTTTATAGGTCTTGCTGCCATGACAGGTTCTAATATAACTATCGCAAATGCCGGAATCCGCCATCTGGGAATAATACCCGATTCTTTCAGACGTCTGGGTATTAATTTTACTATAGAAGGAGACAATATTAACATCCCATCACAGGATAGATATGAAATAGAAACATTCATTGACGGATCAATCCTTACTATTGACGATGCACCATGGCCCGGACTAACCCCCGATTTACTCAGTGTGCTTCTGGTAGTAGCAACACAGGCACAGGGAAATGTGCTTATTCATCAAAAGATGTTTGAAAGCCGTCTGTTTTTTGTAGATAAATTAATTGATATGGGAGCACAAATAATATTATGCGATCCACATCGTGCTACCGTTATAGGACTAAATAAAAAACATCCACTACGAGGAACTATAATGACATCTCCGGATATTCGTGCAGGAGTAGCTCTGTTAATAGCAGCCCTTTCAGCACAGGGGAAAAGCAAAATTTGCAACATTGAACAAATAGACCGGGGATATGAACAAATCGACAAACGATTAAACGAAATCGGAGCTTCTATTAAAAGAATAGACTAAACAGTAAAATCTCA
>JAENXA010000296.1 GCA_016649735.1 Prolixibacteraceae bacterium
CCCCATGATACATTTGCCCATACAGCACCTAAAAAAATACCAATTCCCAGTAAAAACACAGCCGGGAACAAAAGTAAATAACTTATATTTTTTAACTGACGCATATATATGCCGGCAATTTCTTTATTCATAGTAACCCTAATAATAACTGCAGCTAAAGAATTAATAAATGTAAAAGACAAAAGTGCATAAGAGATCATCAATACAGAAACATGAGAGCTAAGCCAAGGCGACTGAAGTACAGGCATTAAATTAGTAATCTGAGGATTTCGTGTTCCCAGAGAAGAAACCAAAATAACAAAACCAGACAATACAAGAGTAGCTGAAGGAACAATTTTAGAATATCTGTAAAGGAAAAAAGATATAATAAGAATGCACCACGCCATAAAATTCATTGTCTCATATCCGTTACTAAGAGGCATATGTCCGGATACATACCATCTAAGTCCAAGCAGGAAAGTTAAAATAACAGTATCAATAATAATTACAGGCACAGTAAAATAACTAATCCACTTATATTCTTTTTTTCTAAGTAACCCCAAAACAAAAATAAAGAACGCAAAGAATCCCAGCGTTATGTTTATTTTAAACATCAACGGAGTTATATCTAATTTATTATACAATACCTCAGCACGCAAATGAATCTTATCCACAGAAACAGATTTAGGAACTGACTTGTACAAAGTACCCCTGGTAAGCATAGTAATAAGAGCTACCTTCTCATCACATGCTATAATTGATTTCTGATACTTATTTCGATGCATTTCTTTCTGAGCAGAGAAAACTTTTTCCTGAAGACGATAATTATTCCCCTGATACAAATCATTCATTGAAAGATAATTTCCCTTTAATCCTAATTCTTTACGCAGTCGTTCATTTTTAACATAAATTATCTTTTCGTTCATCCATTGCGCAGGATGCAAAACAATAGATATAACTACCTGCTCAGCAGTAAGTCCTTTATAGCTTTTTTTGTTAATTATTTTTTTTGTGAAATCCAGAGCCATTGTATTAAACGGAGCAATTCTGCCTTTATATACAATAGGTACAGATACCATTTTTTCAGCTGACTTTAACTGAATTGTATTATCCTTAATATCATCTGCCATTATATGAGAAAATGGAATCATTAAAAATAATATAACAATAAGAGACTTTCCGGAAGTGGCTTTTATTAATTTTCTAAATGTCTCTCGTTTTAAAACAAGAAAACCTATCATAGAGAGAGCCAGCAACAAATAGCCGCTATATGTAACAGGGATTCCCCATGGATCATGATTAACACTAAGCCACGAACCTTTTTTATCATCATCAAAAGAACTCTGGTAAA
>JAENXA010000197.1 GCA_016649735.1 Prolixibacteraceae bacterium
ACAAATCTGTCATAATTTTTTATTTTCACAAAAATAGACATTTTTAGATGTACTTTTATAATTTTGTTGCTGTATTAAGTGAAAACGTAGTGTATCTTATTTAATATGAATAAGATTATTGGTGTTTTATAGTATTTAAAATTTATAAAATATCTATAATGAAGAAATATTAATAAATGAAAGAATATGATTATCTTATAGTAGGAGCAGGTTTGTTTGGATCTGTTTTTGCCTATAAAGCAAAGGAATTAGGTAAAAAATGTCTTGTTATAGACAAACGATCACATATTGGAGGTAATGTTTATACTGAGAATATAGAGGGTATAAATATTCATAAATATGGACCACATACTTTTCACACCAGTAATAAAGTTGTATGGAATTTTGTTAATTCGTTTGTTGAATTTAATCGTTATACTAATTCCACAATAGCCAATTACAAAGACAAACTGTATAATTTACCTTTTAATATGAATACTTTTTATCAGCTTTGGGGAGTAAAAACTCCGAGTGAAGCAAGAAAAAAGATTGAAGAACAAAGGAAACCATTTTTATATATAAAAAATCCTAAAAATCTTGAAGAACAAGCACTTGTTTTAGGAGGATTAGATATTTATGAAAAATTAATTAAAGGATATACTGAAAAACAGTGGGGGTGTTCTGCTAAAAAATTACCAGCTTTTATAATCAGAAGATTACCTTTCCGATTCTTATATGATAATAACTATTTTAATGATCTTTATCAGGGTATCCCTATTGGAGGTTATACTAAAATAATTGAAAAAATGCTTGACGGTATAGAGGTAAAAACTAATACAAATTATTTTGATCATAAAGGAGAACTAAATCAGTTAGCAGATAAAATCGTTTATACCGGAAAAATTGATGAGTTTTTTGATTATAAATTTGGGGAATTAGAATATAGAAGTCTTCTTTTTAAAAATGAACTTTTAAATATTTATGATTTTCAGGGTAATGCTATTGTGAATTATACAGAAAAAGAAGTTCCCTATACTCGTATTGTAGAACATAAACATTTTGAATTTGGGACTCAGCCAGTAACTATAATTACTCGAGAATATCCAATAGAATATACAAAAGATAATGAACCATATTATCCTATTAATAATTCTAAAAATCAAGTGCTTTATGAAAAATATCATAAAATAGCTACACAAAACAAGAATGTTATCTTTGGAGGTAGATTATCTGAATATAAATATTACGATATGGATGATATAATAAAAGAGGCATTATTGACTAGCAAAAAAATAATTTATGAGTAATATTAAAATTTTAATAGCTACACAAAAAAAAGTATCTGTAATTAAAAATGATATTTTACTTCCTATTCAGGTTGGAAAGAAATTATCTAAAGAGAAGTTAGATATGCAGGGAGATGATGAAGGAGAGAACATATCAGAAAAAAATTATAATTATTGTGAATTAACAGCCCTATACTGGGCATGGAAGAATTTAAATACTGATATTATTGGCCTTTTTCATTATCGAAGGTATTTTAAATTTGACAACAACTTGTTTTCAAGAAAATTATATCAGGTAGGGCCGGAAAAAATAAAAAATTATAATATTTCGCAAGATATAGTAGAACTTATTCTTAAACAACATGATATAATTATAGCTAAGCCAAAGATATCTTCCCGTTCTATAAAAAGAAACTATCAGAGAAGCCATAATATTAAAGATTTAGAAATAGTTACAGATATTATTAAAAATAAATATCCGTCTTATTCTAATACATGGGAATTAATAATAAATAAGACAAATAAATTTTCCCCTTATAATATGTTTATTTGCAGGTTTGATATTTTTGATAAATATTGTCAATGGTTGTTTGATATACTTTTTGAAGCCGAGAAAGAAATAAAAATATCTCCTGATGTTTATCAACATCGTGTATCTGCTTTTTTGGCAGAACGATTATTATGGCTATACTGCATTAAAAATAAGTTAGATATAAAATTTTTACCGGTTTATAAGATCCAAGAAGGGAAGGTTGTTAAAGATTCCACTTTCTTTTATCACTTTAATAATTTGCTAAAAAATCTGGTTTTTCATACAGTAAACTTTCGAAAAATATTTATAAAATAATAAAATGAATATTTTTTATATTTTTGTAGTGTATAAATATTAGTGAGTTATATAAAATTTATGATAGATCTTTCAATAATAATCGTTAATTATAAGGGCTGGGATGCTCTTAAGACATGTTTAACTGCATTAGAATCCTTTAAAAATAATAAATATAGTTTTGAAGTGATTATAGTTGATAACTGCTCTAATGATAATCAACTAAGTGTCTTTCAGAAAAGATTTCCTAATTTTCAGTTTTTTGAAAACAAAGGTAATTACGGTTTTTCAAATGGTAACAATTATGGCGAATCAAAGGCCAAAGGAGAATATTTGCTATTTTTAAATTCTGATATCATAGCTTCTGAATCCGCTGTAAGTAAATTATTACGGGTAATTATGGCTCATCCTGATATTTCAGTTCTTTCATGCAGAAAAAAGAACAATGAAGGGAAAGAAGAAAAGGTATGTCGTTTTTTTCTTTCTTTTAAAACTATTACAGGTTTATTTCGTGCCATTTATAAAATAAAAAATAAAAGGAAATTATCAGAACGTTTTTCATTAAAAAAAGATTTGATTTTTCCCGATGTTGTATTAGGTTCAGTGGTTATTATGTCTAAGGAAAATTTTGAAGATATAGGAGGTTGGAATGATAATTACTGGCTCTATTGTGAAGATGACGACTTGTGTAGAAGGGTTATAAATAAAGGTGGTAAGGTAGGTTTGTGTAACAGGGTTACAATGATCCATAATCATGGTGGTACAACACGAATTAATAAAAGAACAACTGCATTGACAAAAACTGAGGTTATTATATCTCATCATGTTTATTTCTCTCAAAATTTTACGGGGATACATGCTTATCTACTTCATACTTTCTTTATGATAAATAATTTAATTTTTAAATTTATACCTTTTGTATTAGGTACGTTCTTCTTTTTTATAGAACCACTTAATATTCGTCGTCGTGTTTATTTCAATCTTATTAAATATTATTTAAATGTACTTGTAGTAAGGACATGGATTAGTCCAAGATCAATAAATTATAAGAAATAATTATTTTTATCTTCTGAATGCAGATGGTGAAATTCCTGTTTTGTTTTTAAACAGACGGCTGAAATAATATATTGATTGAAATCCCAATTCAAAACTGATTTCTTTTACACTTTTATTGGTGGAAAGTAATAACTCCTTTG
>JAENXA010000144.1 GCA_016649735.1 Prolixibacteraceae bacterium
CTGTCATAAAGGAAGTCTGAAATTGCCATTACGGCTATACGTTCGCCGGCATATGAAAAGATTTTGGATCCTGAAATAAACAAAACGTAACGGTTGGTATAACCGGCAACGGTAGACTGATACGGAGCTTTTCCGGGAGTATATAGATTTTTTCTGAAGTCCATAGCGAAATATGCCAGGTCTTCAAAAATAATTACATCATATTTTATCGACAGATCTCCGATTATCTTTAGTTCTTCTTCTGTAAAACAGATCCAGCTTGGGTTGTTGGGATTAGAATAAACTATGGCAGAAATATTACCTTTTTTAAGATATTCTTCCAGCTTTTCTTTTAATTTTTCACCTCTGTAATTGAAGACGTCAAAACTTTCGTATTTGCCGCCCATTACTTGCATCTGCTGTTTCTGGACAGGAAATCCCGGATCTATGAATAAAATAGTGTCTTTGCCTTCTTGTAAGTTGCAGGCTGCCAGAAAGGCTGAATATGTTCCTTCCATCGATCCTACTGATGGGATACATCCTGTGGGAGAAACATTAATATTCATAAATAATTTAACAAAATCTGAAGCTTCTTCTTTTAATGATGTTATTCCGTCTATAGGGGGATAAAGAGAAGCAACACCTTTTTTTAATGCATTTATCTGTGCATTAATTCCGGTTGAAGCAGGAGGCAAACCGGGTATGCCCATCTCCATTCTTACGAATTTTTCAGACCATTCTTTTTCAATAAGATTAACAACAGCAACAATCTCTCTGATGGAAGCATCATCCATGTCCTCGAGATTCATTTTATTTATACTCTTTATAACAAGATCACCATTAACGGGAGTATTTTTTTTTATGTCTTTTATATTATACATTTCTTATTGTTTTAAAATATATTCTCAATTCGCAGTTGTTTCTCTTAATATCTTTTTTATTTTTTATTCCGTCAAGTTAACTTTACAATATGCTGTTATCTATTTTCCCTCTTATATATTCTCCAAGTACAGACATGCTGGATACATTTTTTAAAATTTCGTGTATTGCTTCTTCATAATTATCTTCATTGTCGTATTCTATATCAACGTGTATTGTATATTCATTAGGTTTACCAATTACCGGTATTGACTGAATCTTGTTCATGTTGATTTTGTGTTTTGCAAATATATCAAGGGCTGCTGCCAGAGCTCCGCAATAATGACCTACTTCGAAACAAATGGAAGCTTTATTGTTTTTTTTACTTTGTGTGGCATGTTTTGATAGAATCCAGAAACGGGTGTAATTTTTTTTATTACTTTCAATACCCTTGTCAACCGGATTTAAATGATATAAGCTTGCAGTACGTAAATTCCCTATTGCTGCAGCATTTTTAAGATTATTCTCTGATATAATTTTTCCTGAAGCGGCAGTATCCTGATTTTCTATAATTTTTGCATTCGGGAAATAGGTTTCCAGATATTCTGTGCATTGACGTATGGCAACCGGATGAGAGTATATAGTTTTAATATCTTCTTTTTTTACTCCCGGCAACATCATAAGATTCATCTGAATATGAATATAAATTTCTCCTATAATGCGCAGGTGATATTCCCTGATTAATGAATAATTCTGAAGGATACTTCCGGCTATGGAATTTTCAATGGCCATTACAGCATAATCTGCCTTGTCTTCATCCATTAGTGCACATACCTTTTGAAAGGAATTACATTCTACTATTTTTATTTCCTGATTTCCGAAATAATTCTGTGCAGCATCTTCGTGAAAGCATCCTGCTATACCCTGAATGGCTATTTTTTTCATACCTTTGATTTTATAATTCATTAATCTGTTCTACAGAATCTGTATTTTATAGCTGATAAAGATCGTCTTCTTTTAGTAGTTTCATCTTATTTTTTTGCAGAATGGTAATGCATTTTTGAATATTTCCCGGTTTTAAAACCACATTGGCTGCATTATTTCCATTGGAAAAGGCATAGAGATATTCAATAAATACGCCTTCACCTGAAAGAATATCCAATGCTTTTGCCAGTGATCCCGGAGTATTTGGGCTCTGAAGACATACTACTTCTGTGAGACTGACGGCAAATCCTGCATTCTTTAGAATTTTTAATGCCTTGTCTGGATCTGATACAATCATTCTGAGAATTCCGAACTCTGAGGTGTCTGCAATGCTTAAGGCCGTAAGATTAATATCTGCGGCTCCCAAACAATCTGTAACTTCATTCAGTCTACCGGTTTTGTTCTCTAAAAAAACAGATAATTGTTTTATAATCATAATTTTTCCTCCTATAATTTTCGTTTATCTATTACTCGTTTAGCTTTACCTGATGTTCTTTCGATGGTTTTGGGTTCTACCAGTTCTACGTTTACTGCAATACCCAAAGTACTCTTTAAATTTGCTGCGATTTTCTTTCTTAAATTCTGCAGGTTTTTAACTTCATCTGAGAAGAATTGCTGCTGAACTTCAACCATAAGTTTTAATGAATCAAGAGTTCCTATTCTCTCAACAATAAGCAGATAATGAGGTTCTGTTTCACTCATTTCCAGTAGTACGCTTTCGATTTGTGACGGGAATACATTTACTCCACGTATAATTAGCATATCGTCACTGCGGCCTTTACATCTCTCCATTCTCACTAAAGTACGTCCGCATTCACATTTCCCGTAATGAAGTTTTGTTAAATCACGTGTACGATATCTGATGAGAGGTATTCCCTCTTTTGTTATTGTTGTAATTACAAGCTCACCTTCTTCACCCGGAGCAACAGGTTCAAGAGTTTTGGGATTAATAATCTCAGGAATAAAATGATCTTCATGAATGTGCATGCCATTTTGAGCTGTACATTCACATCCGACTCCGGGTCCCATAATTTCACTTAGTCCGTAAATGTCGTAGGCTTTAATATGTAATTTTTCTTCAATCTGGTTACGCATAGCCTCAGTCCATGGCTCAGCACCAAATATTCCTATTTTTAGTTTTATATCTTCTCCGGGAATTTTTTTCTCTTCAATAGTTTCAGCAATATGTAAAGCATAAGAGGGAGTACATGCCAGAACAGTTGCACCGAAATCGGTCATTATTTTAATTTGCTTTTTTGTATTTCCCGATGACATAGGAATAACAGAAGCTCCTAAACATTCTCCTCCGTAATGCAGTCCCAAACCACCTGTAAATAATCCGTATCCGTAAGCTATCTGAATTGTGTCATTCTGATCCATGCCGGTCATTGCCATACCTCTTGCTACCAGCTCAGCCCATGTTGTCAAATCTTTTCTGGTATAACCTACAACCGTGGGATTTCCTGTTGTTCCAGAAGAAGCGTGTATCCTTACTATTTCTCTTCTGGGGGCTGAAAACATACCAAACGGGTATCCGTCTCTTAAGTCCTGTTTAATTGTAAAAGGTAATTTTGTTAGATCACTCAGTTTTTTAATATCAGCAGGAGTTAAATTAATTTCCTGCATTTTTTTACGATAAGAGGGAACATGATAATATATTCTCTCTACCGTTTCTTTTAATCTTTCAAGTTGAACGGCTTCGATAGTTGAACGATCGGCACATTCCATTTTTTCATTCCAAATCATATACTTATTGTATTATTTAAATATGCATAATAATAAACAGAAAATAGTTTTTTAAAGAGGTTTATTACAAATAATGTCAAAATTACAAGAAATCAGTTAAACAGCCATAAAAAAATAGTATCAAATCCGGAAATAATTAAGATAGATGCTGATGAGTTAGACTCTATAAATTTTGATTTATGTAATACCGGGAATGGAATAGGTCACAATTTGCTGTTATAACAGTAAAAAAGGACAATCATTGTTTGTGTTATAAGAAAATTATCATTATTTACCTATATGGCGGTAAATAATGTCTGATTACTTGTTAAATCAGAGAAAAAGTATTATTTTTACCGCTATAAAGGAAAAACAATGAAACCACATGATATCGCTGATATAATCAAGATGCATAGAAAGACAGCTAAATTAAGCCGTGTCCGGTTAGCAGAAATGGCAGGAGTTGGTAAGACAGTAATTTACGATATTGAAAAAGGAAAAGAATCAGTCCGGCTGGATACTTTAAGAAAAATACTGAAAGTATTAAATATAAAAATCGTATTAACAAGTCCTCTTATGGAGAATATACAAAACACGGAAAATGAGAAAGGCTAAAGTATATGTCAAAGGGATTAAGGCCGGGATTTTAATTGAATTAGTCCGGGGCAAAGAGTATGTGTTTGAATCCACCAGTATTATACGTACCTTTGGGCAAAATATATAACTCATGAAACTGATAGAATTTTCTGACAGGTATTCAGATGAAGCATCTTGCGAGAGGGAGTTACGCTCTATAAGGGAAAAGAACGGGATTGTATGTTCCAAATGTGGAAATAAGCACCATTGGTGGGTTAAAAAGACAAGAAGAAGTAGATATGTTCTTCGTGCCGTCATGAAACGGGTCTGCGCAGGGGCACAGTTATGCACAGTTCCAAATTGCCGTTGAGTTATTGGTTCATTTCGATGC
>JAENXA010000290.1 GCA_016649735.1 Prolixibacteraceae bacterium
ATCTTTACGTGTATCCGAATTATCATGAAAATGTGATACAATTTGAGCCTGGTCTATGTTTGCTTTTTTATCCATATCTACTTTTATAATATTATAACGCAAATAAGTTCAGAGAGGGTGAAAAAATATAAATCTTTTTTTTAATGGCTACAATTTTTTGAATAGAATATTTAAAAAAATGAAAACAAAAAATTAAGCAATACGAAACATTTAATGTCACATTTTAAGATTACAAATAAAACCGTGGCCTTAATTTAGATTTTTTGCAGACAAAAAAATAAAAATTCAAAATAAAATTCTTTTAATTCCTGTCGTAAAATCCGATAAGAAATAACCATCTGTGTTTTAACCGTATTTTTTGAAATTGACAATCGTCGGGAAATATCGTTATAGGTGAGATTTTGAACATATGCAAGCAGAAAAATTTCCCGGCATTTAGCTGGAAGCTTTTTTATTGCTTTTTCTATTCGAACAGACAATTCTTCTTCATCATAAAGTTTTTCATTATCTGATTGTTTGATTTCCGGCAATGATGCTTCTAAATCGACTTGTTTGATCTTTATACTGCGCAAATAACTGATTGCACGATTTCGAACCGTAACAAACAAGTATTTTTTTAAATCTTCTTTTGTCGTAAATATTTTGGACTGTTTTTCCCACAAAATAACAAATGAATCCTGAACAATATCCTCAACCAATGAATGATCGGAAATGTAGCGGAATACAACCAGACTTGCTGCGTGATAGTTATCTCTGAAAAACTTTTCAAATTCTTTATAAGTTAGTTTATATTTAGGTTCAATATAGAGCATTCTTAGGGTTCCAAATTTTTATGCAAAGTATATTTATTTTCTTAAATCCGCAGCAATAAAAGCGAAAAAATCGACAAACCCTTTAAAGATAATGGTTATAGGACTTTATAAATTAAAATGTTTTCACCAATTTAGATAAATAAACATCAAAACTGACGAAAATTACATATTCTAAAGAAAACTTCAATGCTTTTGGCGGAATAAATTTCGCAGATTATATAATAAATAGCGCAGGAGTTTACAACACAATTTATAAACACATGAGAGAACAGGAGATTATTTGCAACTTATTCATATGTCAATTTAATACGTTTTTGTTTGTTACTTGTATTGTGTGGAGGAGAATGTGCAGAAGACATTAATACACATTTACGTAAAGAGATTGAACAGGTAAAAGGCTTTTCAGTTTGTTCTGCCGATACATTACTACGCATGCAAAAAGAGCTGTCCACTCCTAAAGAAACGTCTGTATCAAATACGAATATCGGACATGATTATAATATCAAAATGAATGTAAATAGTAAAATACTTCTGACCTAGTACAGTAAAACAAAGTGTCCTACCTTAAAGGATTTTCAAGATACTATAAAAAGTTATTTTTTATTAAATTTTTCATTGAATTTTAAAGTTTCTTTTGTTCTAAAAGATTCAC
>JAENXA010000014.1 GCA_016649735.1 Prolixibacteraceae bacterium
TATGTTTTTAATTATATCTGTTTTCTTTGTTTACAAGGTCTAAAAATAAAGTTTAATAATCAATTCTAAAATTTAAATGACGGGAGATAAGTTTTTTTAAAAAAAAGTCAGAAAATATTCATAAAGAGTTTTTATATAAAATAACTTTTTTATTTTTTTTAAAATTAAACGTTCTTTAAAAAATATGGTCTATAAATTGTCAATAACAAAGAGGAGATTAAACTTTTTATAAAAATATAGGTCTATATATATAATCTGAAAATTATAACTGTGGAAATTTCTATTGAAAATTTATGCAAAATATATGACAACGGAAAGAAAGCGATTGATCATATAAATCTAAAAATAGATGAAGGGATGTTTGGTTTGCTGGGACCTAATGGTGCCGGGAAATCTACATTAATGCGAATGCTTGTTTCCCTTATGAAACCTACATCAGGAAAAGTTACTGTGGATGGATATGATCTTATAAAGGATAGAAAAAAAATACGTTCTATGGTTGGATATCTGCCTCAGGATTTTCGTTTTTTCTCACAATTGAAGACATATGAATTTCTGGATTATGTAGCACGTCTTTCTGGAATGAAATCAAGAGGTAAGAGAGCAGATGCAGTAAGTAAAATGCTTGAGGAAGTAGGCCTTTTTGATGCGAGGGACCGTCAGGCAAATAGGTTGTCGGGAGGAATGAAAAGGCGTCTTGGAATTGCTCAGGCTCTTATTAATAATCCAAGGCTAATCATTGTTGATGAACCAACAACGGGACTTGATCCTGAGGAGCGTATACGTTTTAGAAATCTGCTTTCTACTATTTCAACACAGGATGTAATTATTATTCTTTCAACACATATTGTAGGAGACATTTCAAGTACTTGTCGTGATATGGCTCTTCTAAATAATGGAACGCTGGCATATAAAGGTTCTCCTGATGATTTTGTATCACAGGCCAGAGGAAAGGTCTGGATGATTAAAGCCACTGAATCGGATTATATGAAAATTAATGAATATTATCCTGTAGTATCTAATATACCTGTTGAAAACGGATGGGAAATTCAGGTTGTGGCTGATGAAATAAAAGGATATAAAGGTGTTCTTATAGAGCCCAGTCTTGAACACGCCTATGTTTATTTTATGGAAAAAAAAGATCAAAAAATTAATCAATAAAAATCTAAGTCTTTATGTTCTCGTTTTATCAAATAAATTCAATTGCTTATTATGAGACAAAGACCCTTCTAAGGAGTTGGTTCTTTCGTATTTTCGCATTGATAGCCATTGTTATTCTTGTTCTTTTTAATATTGTAACTCTCCTTAAATCCGGAGGAGGCTCTGGACTTTGGGCTATAAAGGCAATACCATCCAATATCCCTTATGTTAATATGATGCTGCTTAATGTAGTACAGGCTGTAATCGCAATTTTTCTTGCATCTGACTTTATAAAAAGAGATAAGAAACTTGATACGACAGATGTAATTTATGTCCGTCCAATGACTAACAGAGAATACGTTTTTGGGAAGACTATCGGAAATTTATTTGTCTTCTTTATTCTGGATATAATCGTTTTAGCCATGACAATGGTTTTTAATATGATTACTAAAAATATAGAGATTAATTTCATTTCCTATCTTTATTATTTTATGATTATCAGTATTCCGACGCTAATTTTTATTATGGGACTTTCATTTCTTCTTATGTCTCTTATTAAAAATCAGGCAGTGACATTTCTTGTTTTGTTAATTTATATTGCGGTTTCTCTGTTTTATCTGGGAGATAAATTTTATCACCTGTTTGATTATATGGCTTACCGTATCCCGCTTACATTTTCAGATTTTGTCGGATTCGGTAATCTTAAAGAGATACTGTTTCTTAGGGGGATGTATCTTTCACTGGGTATTTCTTTTATATTTTTTACTATTGTTTTGATGAAAAGGATGCCTAACTCAAAAACTATGCGTATTTCTTCTGCGTTTTGGGGATTTTGTTTTTTGGGTTTGGGCGTTTATCTGGGATTGGAACATGTTAATTTTTTTAGTCAGGATAATAAAATAAGGGCTGAAATGATTAATCAGAATGACCGATATGCCGGTATTGGACAACTAACGGTTAAAGATTATAAAATCAGTCTTGAACATATTGGAGATAAAATTCGTTGCGAAAGTTTTCTTAAGGTAAAAAATGAAAAGGATAAAACTCTTGATAAAATTGTTTTCACTTTAAATCCGGGATTAAGGGTAAATAGTGTTTTGATAAACGGTAAAAATTATAATTTTTTGCAGGTTTCCGATCTTATAGAACTTAAAGGATATTCTATTTTGTCGCAGCAGGAGGCTGAAATTTCATTTAGTTATGAAGGCAGTATAAATGAATCATTTTGTTATCTGGATATCAATGATTCTATCAGAAAAAGTGATCATAAGAATATCATGTATTATATAGATAAAAGATATGCATTCGTTAATCCTGATTATTTACTATTAACACGTGAGGCCGGATGGTATCCTGTTCCGGGAGCCGGGTATGGCCTTAAAAATAAAGAATGGTTTAACCGTCAGTTCAGTAATTTTGAACTGGATGTAAAAGCTGAACCAGGATTAATGGCTATATCACAGGGACAAAAAAAAATAAAAGATGATCACATTGTTTTTACTTCCGAACATCCTTTATCTGAAAGTTCATTAATTGTCGGAGATTATGAACAAAAGACTGATACTATAGATTCATTAACCTTTTCTGTTTATGTAAAAAAGGGGCATAATTATTTTTCAGATTTTTTTAAGGATATAAAGGATACTATTCCTAATCTTATTTCAGAACAATTGCATGATTTTGAACGTGAGATTGATTTAAATTATCCTTTTAAAAGGTTTTCTATAGTGGAGGTTCCTGTTCAGTTTTATTCATATGACAGAGTATTTACAGGAATGAAAGAACAGATGCAACCCGAAATGGTATTGTTTGGAGAGAGAGGTGTTTTTTGTGATGATGCAGATTTTTATGGAAGGATGCAAAGAAGCAATAGCAGAAGAGGGCCCGGTAGGAATAATAATTCTGATATGACGACTGAAGAAAAAAAGATACAGCTTTTAAGAAATTTTACATCTACATTCACTAATGAAAATGGTCGTCCTAATTTTTCCCGCTCGAATGGACAGTTTAGTGTTTCAGCTTCAACAAATATTTATTATGTTTTTCCTTTGTTTTATGATGATGCTTATTTTATAAGTTCTGATAAATGGCCTGTTATGGATAGAATTTTCGAAAGTTATAAGAAAAGCTCTGTATCAGACAATGGTAATGGATGGATGCGTAATTTTAGTGGAATGTCTGAAGATGAAAAAGCGAATATGGCTCTTATGTCACAAAATTTTAAGGAAATTTTGAATGATCCCGGAAAGACAGATATTGTTGATAATGTTATGCAACTGAAAGGAGAAACGTTTTTTTCAATTATTAAATGGAAAGCAGGTGATGAAGTTTTTGACGATTTTCTGAATGATTTTATTTATCGTCATAAATTTAAGGTAGTAAAGGTTGAAGATTTTATTGAGGAAATAAAAGATAAGTTTAATATAGACATACTTTTTTATTTAGAGGAATGGTATAATAGCAGAAAACTTCCCGCATTTTTGTTTGGAACTGTTCATGCTGTAAAAGTATTGGATCAGGATGAACAGAAAACTATGATAAAATTTAAGGTTACCAATATTAAGAAGGAGGAGGGTGCTTTTACTGTTACTTTTCGTACAGGAGGAGGACATTCCAGGAGGGGCGATTTTTCTGAAACTGTCAACAAACTGGTTTATCTTGAAGGTAATCAGACAAAAGAGATTAGCTTTTTGATAAATGGAACTCCAAGAGGAATAACCTTAAATGCACTTGCATCAATGAATATTCCCAATGAGATCAGACTTTCTCTTGATAATATTTCTGAAGATGATAAAGCGGTGCCTTACGAAGGAGAAAAGATAGTTAACGATCCTGTGAGTTTGACGGAAAGGAATGAAATTATTGTGGACAATGAAGATACAGGATTCTCAGTAACAGAAGGGAAGGGTAGAACAAGTCTTCTTCGTGAAATATTGTTCTCCGAAGAAGAAGAAACTTCGAAGTATTCAGGATTTAATACGTGGAGGAGTCCGAGGGAGTGGAGACTAACTACTAATTCAGATTTTTACGGTGCTTATATACGTTCGGCATATTATATTCATTCAGGTGAGGGAAATAAAAAAGCACAATGGAAAATTCCTATTAAAAAAGCAGGATATTATGATGTTTACGTATATATTTATAAAGAGGATAACCATCGTAGTCGTGGCAACAATAATAAGGGGGGATATCATTATATTGTTTATTCAGACAGCGGAAAAGAAGAGATTACATTGGAGTTGAATACAGCTGACAGAGGATGGAATTTACTTGGTTCTTATTATTTCTCGTCAGATTCGGCAGTAGTAGAACTGACTAATCAGACGGAGAGTAATATTGTAGTAGCAGATGCTGTAAAATTGACAGAACAGAAATAGAATAAATAAAAAAATTGAGAAAAATTAAACATATGAAATTAAGAATATTTCTTTTAGCGTTTTATTTGCTGACAGGTACAAAAATACTTATAGCCCAGCAGATTCTTACACTTGAACATACTTTGGATATAGCTATGAAGAATAGTCCTAACATACAGAGTTCAATATTGAATATGAACAGATATCAGGAAACTCTTAAGGCTAACAAGGCTTCTTTAAAGTCTCAGTTTACACTGAGTTTAAATCCTATGAATTATTCTAAAAACCGTTCTTTTGACGAATTTTCATCATCATGGTATACAAATGAATCCTGGGGTTCTTCAGGAACATTAAAAATTTCTCAGCCTATACTCCTGACGAACGGAACTGTTTCTTTGGTAAATAATTTTGGATGGCAGAAAAATAACAGTACAGCCGGTAATAATCAGATTAATAAGGCTTTTTCAAATAATCTGTATCTTAGTGTGTCGCAGCCATTATTTACATATAATAAACTTAAAGTCGAACTTAAACAAATTGAATTGAATCTGGAAAATTCAAAATTAGCATATGCTTTAAAGAAGCTGGAAGTAGAAAGTGCTGTAACTCAATATTTTTATAATGTATATATGTACCAGATGAGTCTGAATATTGCACAGGAAGAAGAAGCAAATACCAAAAAAAGCTATGATATTATAAAAAATAAAGTTGACGCTGGTTTATCTGCAATGGAAGAATTGTATCAGGCCGAATTGAATTATTCTTCATCACAGTCCTCTGTGCTGAATGCCAGAGCGTCTCTTGAACAGGACAAAGATCAGCTTAAGCAGTATATCGGGATGGATATTTATGAAGAAATTACTGTTATGGCAGATGTTAATGCCCAGTCGGTGAAGGTAGATCTGAAAAAAGCTATTGAATGTGGTTTGAAATCACGGATGGAACTTCGGCAAAATGGTATAAACATTGAAATTTCACAGTTTGATATGATGAGTGTAAAGGCTCTAAACGAATTTAATGGAAGTCTTAATTTCTCAATGGGGATAATAGGAGAGAATGAAAATATTTCTGATATTTATAAAAATCCTACAAAGAATCCTACTGTTTCTCTTTCTTTCAATATTCCGCTTATTGACTGGGGTGAGAAAAAAGCAAAGATTAAAGCTCAGGAGGCCAGCATGGCACAGACACAAATGAGTTTTGACGATGAAAAAACGTCGATAATTGTTAATATCCGTCAATCCTACAGGGAAATGGAAAATGCATTAAGTCAGATAGAAATAGCAAAACAGGATGAGAGAAATGCTAAGCTTACATATGATATAAACCTTGAAAGATATTCCAACGGAGATCTTACGGGAATGGATCTAAACCAATTTCAGAATCAGCTTTCCACTAAGAAGAAAAATTATGCACAATCACTTATTAATTACAGGATTCAATTGCTTAATCTGAAAATTCAGTCAATGTATGATTTTGAAAAACAGAAGGCACTTTTGCCGGAAGACCTTATGAAGGTAGCAAATGTTAAGGTAAAGGACTATAATTATAACAGATAGAAATATAATCAAATAAGATAATTCGAAAAAAGACAGACTTATGAAAATAATAAAATTAGCAATACCGGTTTTTTTGATAGCCATTACAGCATGCAGTACTCAAAATTCGGATACACAGGTCAATGTTGCATCTCCGGTTTCTGTAACTGATATAAAATACGGATCTATTGAGAAAATAATTAGTACAACAGGAACTGTTTCTGCTGTAAAAGAAGTAAGTCTTTCTACTAATATAGAAGGAGATTATGTTCTTAAAACAAATTCACGGACCGGACATTTATTTATGTTTGGAGATCAGGTTTCTGAAAATCAAGTTATTATAGCTATTGAAGATGCTGCTTATCTTAATGGAATAGGATTGGAATCAAAGAAACTGAATCTTGATATATCAAATCAGGAATACAAACAGCAACAGTCACTTTTTGAAAAGGGTGGTGTTACTCAGAGTGATCTTAGCGTGGCAGAAGTATCTAAGGTGAATGCCAAAAACAGTTATGAACTTGCACAGATTAACCTTAGCAATATGAGTGTTAAGGCTCCTTTCAAAGGGGTTATTACCAACTTGCCTTATCATACGCAGAATACAAGGGTTAGCAGTGGTACCTCGGTAGTAACACTTATGGATTACAGTAAGCTTTTACTTGAAGTCAGTCTTCCTGAAAAATATATTAATGATTTAAAAAAGAATATGAAAATAAGGGCAATGAATTACACCATGCCGGATGATACACTTTCAGGTTTTGTAACTGAGATATCTCCTGCTGTCAGTTCTTCTACGCGTACTTTTACTGTAAAATTAAAGATTGACAATGATGCAATGAAATTGCGTCCGGGTATGTTTGTGCGTACAGAAATTATTTTGGATCATAAGGATAGTGTGATTGTTGTACCTAAGGAAGTTATTACTTCCTCACAGAGAGGAAAAAATGTGTTCGTTGTTGTAAAAGGAACAGCCGAAGACAGGCATGTTACAATCGGATATCAAAATAATGATGAGGTAGAAATTACATCCGGGTTAAAGATAAATGATCAGCTTATTATTAAGGGGTATGAAACATTAAGAAATCGTTCCAAAGTGAAAGTCATTAAATAGAAATAATACGATTACAAGTTATAGGTTGCGGTTTTAATTTTGTCTGAGATAATTGTCAGATATAAGCCATAACCCTGAATCTATATAAAATATACAGCAGTGAAGAAATTAAGCGAATTTTCTATAAAATATCCGGTAACCATCACTATGATTGTGCTGGGTGTAATTCTACTGGGATATCTTTCTTATGACAAATTGGGAGTTGATTTGTTTCCTGATTTAAACAATCCATGTTTGTACATTGAGCTGAAAGCAGGAGAAAAACCTCCTGAAGAGCTGGAAGAACAGTTTGTTGATAATCTGGAAGCACTGGCTATACGTCAGTCTGATGCTGTTGAGGTGTCCTCCGTTACGAAGGTAGGGATTGCAAGGATTACTGTGGAATATGCATGGAATAAGGATATGGATGATGCTTATCTGGATTTACAGAAGGCCATTACTTCATATGCTCAGAATAAAGACGATATTGATGAGATAAATATCTCACAGTATGATCCTAACGCCTCTTCTGTAATGACGCTTTGTCTTAGCAGTAAAAACAAAAGCGATATGAACGATCTGAGGAAGGTGGCCGAAAATTATATCCGTAATGAACTTATTCGCCTTGATGGGATTGCCGAAGTAGGTATTACAGGAGCTCAGGAAAGGGAAGTTCTGATAGAAACAAATCAGGATCTACTTGATTCTTATGGTTTGACACTTAGTGAAATCAGTACTAAAATAAATAATTTTAATGCTTCTATTTCTGGCGGATCTATTGAAGAAATGGGGATGAAATATGTAGTGAAGGGAGTAAGCCTTCTAACGAATATTGAAGATTTTGAAAATATTTTGGTAGGTTATAAACTTTCAAATACAACAGATACAATTTTAAAGACGCCTATCCGGTTAAAAGATCTGGCCAGTGTGAGTCTTCATAATAAAGATCCTGAAAATATTGTTCGTTTAAACGGAGAACGTTGTCTGGGATTGTCCATTTATAAGGAAACAAAGTATAACACAGTAAAGGCAGTTGATGAGGTTAATGAAGCACTTCCTAATATTAGAAAGGCAATACCCGAATATAATCTGACTATGGTGAATAATCAGGGGAATTTTATTAAAAATTCTATAAAGGAAGTAGAGAACTCAACATTGCTGGGTATTATACTGGCCGTTGTTGTTTTGTTTTTCTTTCTTAAACGTTTCGGAAGTACTATCATTATAAGTTTGTCTATTCCTATTTCTATAATAGCAACATTTAATCTGATGTATTTTGGTGGATTAAGTCTGAATATAATGACACTTGGAGGTCTGGCACTGGGAGCAGGAATGTTGGTGGATAATGCAATTGTGGTAATGGAAAATATTTTTCGTAATCATGAAAACGGTCTCTCTGTAAGGGATTCTGCCATTATTGGGACTTCTCAGGTGGGAGGTGCTATTACATCTTCCACATTAACTACCATTGTAGTGTTTCTTCCTATAGTTTATCTGCATGATGTCTCAGGAGAATTGTTTAAAGATCAGGCTTGGACTGTAGCTTTTTCACTGCTGTCTTCTTTGCTTGTGGCTATATTTTTTATTCCTATGCTTTTTCATACTATTTATAAGAATAAGACTAATATAGAATCCCGTTCGGTTCAGGTAAAAGGATATGGGAATTTTCTTAAAAAAGTATTAAAGAAAAAATGGCTGGTGATTATTCTTACTTTTATTCTGATGGGTATTTCGGGGTTAATGATCCCTTTCATAGGAACCGAATTTATGCCAAAGACAGAGACCGGCGAATTTAAAGTAACGGTGAGTATGCCTGAAGGAACAAGGCTTGAAAGAACTTCGTCAGCTGTTTCAAACTTGGAGAACATGATTTCTCAGGTTGTAGGGGATGATATTGAAACTATATATACACAGATAGGACCGGTTGATGATGAGAGTATCGATGTTATGGAAGGAGATAACACTGCCAGTATTGAAATTCATTTAAAGGCAGAAAGTAAATTATCTTCATCAGAAGCTATTCAAAAGATTAATGAATCTATTGGTGAGATTCCGGGTATAGAGATTGGATATAAACAGGGAGAAACAGCGTTGAGTAGTATTCTTGGAACTGAAGAAGCTCCCCTTGTGGTAGAAATTTCCGGTGAAGATATTGATAAACTGGAATCATTGTCTGAAGATGTGAAAAACAGAATAAAAAATCTATCCGGAATATATAATGTTGAATCTACAATGGAGGGTGGATCACCTGAAGTAGAGGTAGAAGTAGACAGGATGAGAGCCGGAATGTATGATATTAGTGTCAGCACTATTGTTTCGCAGATAGAAAGTCAGTTGCAGGGGAAAATAGTTGGTCAGTCACAGAGAGAAGGTGAGATGGAAGATATTACATTGAAATTGCCTGATAAAACACTTGCTGATCTTAATGATCTGCGTATTGTATCCGGTGGACAGGAATTTCAGGTGAATGAATTAGCAAATATAAAGATAGACACTGCGCCAAAACAAATATACCGGCGGGGACAGACAAGAATAGGTCAGGTAACTGCACAACTCAACAAGGATATGCCACTTGATCAGGCAATAAAAGAAATTAAAACTGCTATTGCTCCAATGAATGTTCCTTCAGATTATAAGATTAATATTAGCGGAGAAGAGGAAAAAAGAGAAGAATCAATGTCAAGTCTTGGGTTTGCATTACTTCTTTCTATAGTACTGGTATATATGGTTATGGCTTCACAGTTTGAATCATTGCTACATCCTTTTACTATTCTTTTAACGATTCCTCTTGCAGTTGTTGGCTCAATTTTAACATTTTTCTTTTTAGGCAGGTCTTTTAATATTATGGCATTTATAGGTGTGATTATGCTGGTAGGAATTGCTGTTAATGATTCTATTCTATTAATAGACAGAATTCTGCAGTTAAGAAAAGATGGACTCTCACGCTTTGATGCTATTATACAGGCAGGACAGCAGAGAATACGACCGATATTAATGACAAGTATTACAACTATTCTGGCTTTACTTCCATTGACAATAGGATTCGGAGAAAGTGCTTCTTTGAGATCTCCAATGGCCCTGGCGGTAATTGGCGGAATGATTACATCAACATTATTAACTCTGATAGTTATACCATGTGTTTATGAATTGTTCGAAGAGGCAAAAGAAAAGATAGGAAGATGGAGCTTTTTTTCTGATTCTGAAAAAACTATTTAAAATATCAAAAAGTGAGATTTATCATTGATAGAAAGGTCCTTATTAGTATGTTGTTTATTGGATTAACCCTTCTTGGGATTGTGTCCTATAAACAATTGAATGTGGAATTATTGCCTAATGTGGATCTTCCTTTTTTATATGTACAGGCCACTAGTTCTTCAGGGGATGTAGATCTTGAATATTTCGAGAGTGAGGTGATAATACCTCTGGAAGAAGCGATTGGAACTATGAGTAATATAGAGTCTGTAGAATCTACCATAAGATCGAACAGAGGGACTATTGTGGTTTATTACCGGAAGAATGTGAACTTTAATCTGGCCTATCTTAAGCTGCAGGAGAAGATCAATACTATTAAGGGTGATATACCTGACGATTTTAAAATAAAGGTTAATCGTGTGGATCTTACCCAGATGAATAATCAATTTATGACATTACAGGCTATAGGCAGTGATGGCGTAGACAGGGTTCGTAATGTTGTGGATCTTGATGTAACCACTGATCTTGAAAATATTGATGGCATTGCAGGTGTAAGTGTTTTTGGAGGTCAGGAAAAGACCATAGAAATTGATTTAAACGAAGAAAAATGTAAAGCATATAATATTACGGCAGCTAAAATCCGTTCTCTTATTTCCCAAAATTCCCAGTCACGTACTTATGTAGGTAATCTAAAAGAAAAAGACAAATTATATTTTGTTCATGTTTCTGCCAGTTATGATAAGGTTTCTGATATAGAAAATCTGGTTTTAGCCGACGGACCTGTTCTTCTTAAGGATGTTGCAGAAGTTAAATTTGGAGAAAAGGAATCTACCAGCTATAGTCGTGTAGATGGGAAATCTGCGGTTTCTTTGCGTCTTGTCAATGATTCTCAGTCAAATCAGATAAAACTCTCACATAAGGTGCTTCAGGTTGTAGCTAATCTTAATAAAAAATTAAAGAGTCAGGATGTCCAGTTGATTTTGCAGAGCAATTCGGCAGAAACTATGGAAAACAATATTAATCAGATTATTAATCTTGCTGTTATCGGTGGTTTGCTTGCAATATTTGTCTTGTGGATTTTTCTTAAGAATATTCGTCTTGTAATGTTTATTGCCCTTGCTATACCTATTTCTGTATATACGGCATTTAATCTTTTTTATGCTTATGATATATCATTAAACAGTCTGACACTTGTAGGAATGGCTTTGGCAATAGGTATGTTGCTTGATAATAGTGTAGTTGTACTTGAAAATATTTATCGTCTTGCAGGAAAAGGGGAAAATGCGGATGATTCTGTTGTTCAGGGTACAAAAGAAGTCTGGCGTTCTGTTGTGGCTTCCACACTTACAACAATTACTGTTTTTCTTCCATTTCTTTTTTCTGATAATTATCTAATAGAGATGCTGGGAAAGAATGTTGGCGTGTCTATTATTTCTACGTTGTTTGTTTCATTGATTGTTGCGCTGCTTTTAATACCATCAGGAATTCATTTTATCCTGAAAAGGAATAAAGGTAAGACACTTTTTTTTGAAAAAATGACTACCGATAACCGGATGATGCAGATTTATATTTTGTTATTGAAAACATCTTTGCGACATCCGTTAACAACAATTCTGGGTGCTGTTCTACTCTTTTTTCTGACTATCGCTATCAGCCTGAGTATAAGTGTAGATTCTCTTAAGGAAGTAACTCAGAATCAGATTTCTGTTTCCGTTACTATGCCATCTGGTTCTACGCTGGAAACGACAAACGAAATGGTTCAGAAGATAGAGGATAAGCTAAAGGATATAGCAGAGAAGGATCATATATACAGTAATGTGGAAGAAGAAGAGGCTACTGTAACTGTGAAATTAGTTGATGATTATGAAAAAATAAATGACCGATCGTATGCAGAAATAAAATCAGAAATTAATGGATTGGTAAATAATATGTCACCTGCCTCTATAGAGGTAAATGAGTCATCAGGAAGTACTAGCTCTTCTGGCGGCGGTGGAAATATGGCAAATAATTTCCAGAAATTGCTGGGTGTAGGAACCAATAGTGAAAGTATTGAAATAAAAGGAGAAAATTTTGCAGCAATGCAGCGGGTAGCAGAAGACCTGAAATATTATCTCGAAAACATGGATATTATTAATCGTGTCAGAGTGAATGTTTCCGATAACAGTCCTGAGGTACATATGATATTTGATCCTTTAATCATGACTGATTATGGAATTACAACAAGTGATGTTTCCAGTGAAATAAATTCTTTTACCAAAGAATTCTCTACAGGAGTTGTTTTTAATCAGGGGGATGATGAATATGATATTATGATTAAACAGTATAAGAATGGAAATTTTGATACTGAGGATGTAGAAGATAAGAGGACGATGGATGAGTTAAAGGGTATTCGTCTGGAGGATACAGATAATGGCTTCCATGAATTGCAGGATTTTACACGTCTGTTTTATTCCCGTGGTCTTTCCAGTATAAACAGGGAGAATCAGGAAAAAATAATACGTGTTACTTATTCGTTTGATGATAATGCAAGCGAGTCTAAGGATATTCTTACTAATTATCGTTATCAGATTGATAATCTTGTAGCGGGTTATCAATTCCCTTCGGGAGTGACTGCCGAGGTAGTACATGAAGAACAGGATCTGAGTGATTTCTACTTCCTGATTTTTGCGGCCATAATCCTTATTTTCATGATTCTTGCTTCTGTATTTGAGTCTTTTTTTATACCTTTTGTTTTATTATTCTCTATTCCGCTTGCTGCAATCGGTTCATTAATCGCTCTGATCATTACAGGGAATAGTTTGCTTAATTCCAATACTCTTATAGGATTTCTGATTTTGTTGGGAATTGTTGTGAATAATGGAATTATTTTGATTGATTATACTAATATTCTTAGAAAAAAACATAATTACCGCCGGTCCAGGGCATTGATGACTGCCGGTCTTTCCCGTGTTCGTCCTATTTTAATAACGGCGATTACCACAATTGTTGCAATGATACCTCTTGCTATGGGTAATGCAGAGTATGTGAGTGTTATAGGAGCTCCGTTTGCTATTGTTGTTATAGGTGGTCTTAGTCTTAGTACACTTTTGACACTTGTCTTTGTTCCTACCTTGTATTCCGGAATGGAGAATGCTATATTCTGGTTTAAGCAACTGGATATAAAGTTGCGTATTTTGCAGTTTGTTATAATGCTCATGGGATTCATTCTTATTTATCTGGAAGTGGATTCCTTACTTTGGGAAATGGCTGATGTAGTTTTGGTTGTTGTACTTATACCCGGGATTACATGGTTCCTTATGAATAGTCTGAAAAAGGCAGGAACAAAATTAATTGATCCTGATGAACCCGTTCATATTCAGATCAGAAATCTTGTAAAAATATATGATCGTCCCGGACGTTTTTCAAGGGAATGGAATGGTGGTCTTAATATGAGAAAGAGAAAGAAACTGGTAAAGGAATATCGTTCTGTTCGTGATTTTGATCAGATGATCTGGCAGTTGCCATTACTGGGATTTCTTATTTATTTTTCATTTTTTTATATAAATACAGCATTTTGGAATTGTATCATAGCTATTGTTGTTTATATGTATGTAAGGGAATTATGGAAATCTTTTTATACATATCTGCATTTTAAATATAAAGATAATGGAAAATTATTTTACGATATTTTTATAATAAAGCTGGACAAAGGAATTTACTGGGTGCTTCCATTCATAGAATTATTATTCCTGTATTTTAAAACATCAAATTTGGGATTAATAATAATCTTTGCGGTAATATGGTATCTCGGGTTGGTTATTTCAACAGTTTCAAGACATCTGTATGAAGAAAAAGTGAATATTAACCGTATTACAGGAAGATTTGGATCTTTACGCAGGAGTTTATTTCGCATTGTAGAACGTATTCCTGTAATATCTAAGCGAAATAATCCATTTAAGGCATTAAATGGTGTTTCTCTGGACATTCATACCGGGATGTTTGGTCTGCTTGGTCCTAACGGAGCCGGAAAATCTACTATGATGCGGATTATATGCGGAATTTTTGAACAGAGTTATGGTAAAATACTTATTAATGGAATAGATACTCAGGAAAAAAGAGAGGAATTGCAGGGATATATTGGTTATCTGCCTCAGGAATTCGGTATGTATGAAAATATGTCTTCCTGGGATTATCTGGAATACCAATCTTTACTGAAAGGTATAAAAGATGATACTCTGCGGAAAGAGCGCATTAAATATGTATTGGAAGCCGTGCATATGGAAGATCATGCAAATGAAAAGATAGGATCATTCTCCGGAGGTATGAAGCAGCGTATAGGAATTGCTCAGATTCTGCTTCATCTGCCTAAAATTCTGGTAGTAGATGAACCTACAGCAGGACTGGATCCCCGCGAACGTATACATTTCCGTAATTTACTGGTAGAACTTAGCCGCGAAAGAATAGTTATATTTTCGACTCACATTATAGAAGATATTTCAAGTTCCTGTAATCAGGTGGCTGTGGTTATTCACGGTAAGGTTAAATATAATGGTTCTATATCTGAGATGGTTTATCTGGCTGAAAATCTTGTATGGCAGTTTGAAATGCCTGCCAAAGAATTCGATAATTTACCTGATAAGCAGATGGTTATTTACCATATGATGGTAGGCGATAATGTTCGTATAAGGATGATAGCAAAAGAAAAACCGATGAATGATGCAGTTCCTGTAACACCATTGCTTGAGGATGCTTATTTGTGTCTTATTAAAAATATAAAATAAAGTTACAGTTTGATCCTGAAAAAAAGATTGTTCTCTAGTATATTGAAGTATAGTATCATCAGATTTAAAATGGATAGAATAAAATGATTAAAAAGAAGAAAATAAAAAATAATTTCCTATGGATTATAAAAATGATCCGGTATAATTTTGAAAATATTTTCGGAGGTAAATTTTTGTGGTTCTTTTTGTCTGCCTTGTTCTTTTTTTGTCTTGTTGCCGTGATTTCTGTGTGGAACGGTCATAATCCTGGTGAATCTTTTGTTTATAAAAATATGATTTTCCCGGCAATACTGCTTGTCTTTTATCCTACGACATTTGGTATCCAAAAGGATCTTGATACCGGAATTCTTGAAATTCTTTTCGGTATTCCCAATTACAGATATAAAGTATGGCTTTTTAGGCTTGTACTTGTGTTTATTCTTGTTTTTTTACTGATGTTTGTTTTTGGATTTATTTCGGTTATTTTTTTAACTCCTGTTAATATTCTGGAAATGTCATATCAGGTTATGTATCCGGTTCTTTTTTTCGGATGCCTGAGTTTTATGTTTTCAACAATAATAAAAAACGGTAGCGGAACGGCTGTAGTTATAGTTATTATTGGGGTAATGATTTTTTTCTCCGATAGTTATGTGAATAATACAATGTGGGATGTTTTCTTTAATCCGTTTAATATGCCGTCTAATATAAATGAGACAATATGGGAGAACACTTTAATAAAAAATAGAATATTCCTTTCGGTAGGATCTATTCTTTTTATTCTTTCAGGATTAATGAATCTTCAGAAAAGAGAGAAATTTATCTAATAAATAGTTTTGGAAAGAAGGCTAACTAAAAATCAGGTTTATAATCCATTATTTAAAGATATCTTAAATTTTTAGCTTTTACAATTTGTTGATTAATAAGTTATAACTATAAACTAAAAATATGTTATAAGGCTTATATATGTGAATTGACAAATGTTAAGTTGAAAGATAATTTGGTCTATTCCATAAAGAATAATATATTTGTAATAACAAGAACAAAGGGGTGCCCTGAGATATTTAAATTATCAAAAAATATCAATGAGTGCTGAGAATATACCCTGTGAACCTGAATCAGTTAATACTGACGTAGGAATTGTTTGATAAGAGCTTCTGAATAAGACATTTCTTTATTCTTGTTATAAAGAAATTGCTTATGATTTATATTCAATTTTATATATTTCTTAGATAAGTATGATTTCTTAAGTGTTTAACTGTTTTTATCAGCTGAGCATTGTAAATATTTTATTATCATACATCAGACAAATAAATAAATTATCA